>CAMZKF010000051.1 GCA_947311095.1 uncultured Flavobacteriales bacterium | reverse complement strand
ATTCGTTTGCCAATCAACTCTTCTTATTGGGAAGGAAGTATGACCGTTTCCCCCGATGGTAAAACAGCTATATTCTCTAGCGATAGACCAGGAGGTTATGGAGGATTAGACTTGTATATTTCTACTAAAGAAAAAAATGGAGACTGGAGTAAGCCAAAAAATTTAGGAGCTAAAATTAATACCGAATTTGATGAAGATGCTCCATTTATTCACTCCGATGGAAAAGTATTTAACTTTAGTTCTAAAGGACACAATACAATGGGTGGATTTGATATTTTTGAATCCAAAATAGAAGAAGGTGACTTTTTAGAACCAAGAAACATCGGTTATCCAATTAATACAACGGCAAACGATATTTTCTTTTTTGTATCAGGAAGAGGAAATGCCTATTATACATCTTCAAGAGCAGGAGGGATTGGTCAAAACGACATTTATTCGATTGATGTAAGAGATATTATAATGAAAAAATCACCGGTACTATCACTTCAAGGAACGGTTTCAGAAGCCAAAAGTAAAATAGAGGTAAAAAATAGTAAAGGAATTAATGTAGGAGATTATGTTTCCAGTGCCGAAGATGGAAGTTACCTATTTTACTTACCTTTAGGTGATAATTATACCGTTTCTTTCACTTCAAATTCAGGGTTAAAAGAAACCATAGAAGTTGATACAAGAGACATTACAAAATATACAGAATTAACAAAAAACATTATATTTATAGAAGAAGAACCTAAAGAAATTAAACCCGAATTTGATTTAGCTATCCCTGGTAATTTTATTCTTTTTGAAAAAACGTACGGAAAAACTCAAGTCAAAGATGTTGTTTTTCAAGTCCAAATTGGAGCTTATTCGAGTCCCGAAAACTTCAAAACCAAGAAATGGAAACGTATAGGAACAATCTCTCAAGACTTAGGAGCAGATGGCATAACTCGATTTAAAATAGGAGATTTCAACACCTTTAATCAAGCCAAAAAAGTAACAGAAAGAGCCCGTAAATTAGGAGATAAAGATGCCTTTGTCTTGGTTTATTACAAAGGAGAACGTACCAGTTTAAATAAATTAATAGCACAAGGTATTTATACTTTTAAATAATTAGACTTGTTTAATTTTGAAAAATGCAGAAAGAAATAGAACTGCTTAGCACAGATAAACTCATTAAAATATAAAAGGCTAAGCATTGTTTTGTTACTTGTTACACTCCTCGCATTCCGCAATAAAATCTTCTAAATATTGAGAGTGTGAAATGGTGTTTAGGTTTTTATGTGTTTAAAAACAAATTCATTTAAAGGTCATTTAAATTTCGTTCAAATTTTAAATTTATATTTCTTTGGGAAAAGATTCGAATAAGCTTAAAAAATAAAACCCAAAAACACTAAAATAAGATAGGTTTAATTACCTTCGTAAAACCAATGAATAAAAAGTTATATGCAATAGTAGATATAGAAACCACAGGAACTTTTTCCGATAGGGGAGGGATTACAGAAATCGCAATTGTAGTAACAGACGGAGTCAAAGTTTTAGAAACCTACGAATCGCTCGTAAATCCCAATGCGAATATTCCTTTTTTTATAGAAAATTTAACAGGTATTTCGAATCAAATGGTGGCAAAAGCTCCTCAATTTGGCGATATAGCTCCAAAAGTAGCTGAAATTCTTGAAGGTAAAATATTTGTAGCTCATAATGTGAATTTTGATTATAAATATGTGAAATTTGAGTTAGAATTGGCAGGTTATAGCATTGGACAGGCTCGTTTATGTACCGTTCGACTGAGCCGTCAGATTATACCAGGTCAGCCTTCGTATAGTTTGGGTAAATTGACTCGTAATTTAGGCATATCACATACAGATAAACATCGAGCAATGTCCGACACAATGGCTACTACTGATTTGTTTCACATGCTTGTAGCTAAAGGAGAAGAGAATATACTCAATACATTGAAAAAAGTAGCAAAACTACCCAATCTTCCTGCTAATTTACCAGAACGAGTATATAATAAATTGCCCAACGAAACAGGTGTTTATTATTTTTATAATGAAAAACGTGAGATTATAGACGTAGGAAAAGCAAAAGATTTAAAAAAGAGGGTAACCACTCATTTTACAGGAAAAGCGACTCAACAAAAATTAGCTTTTTATAGAGAAGTACAACACGTACACGTACGGCTTACGGGTACCGAAATGATAGCCTCTCTTTTGGAGGACGCTGAAATTAAAAAACATTGGCCTTATTACAATCGTTCTCAAAAAAGCAAAGTCAATAAATTTGGAGTATTTAAGTACGAAAACCAGAAAGACGTTGTAATGCTTGGAATTACAAAGGTAGGGTATCAAGTAAAACCTTTGAAAACATTTCCCAGTCTGTCGATTACAAAAAAATGGTTGTTAAATAAAATTGACGAGTTTGGCTTGAAAGCTTCTTTATGTGGAATGCCCGAATTTGATACGTTAACCATTACTCCCGACGAACATGAGCTTCAAATAGACTTGTTTTTAAAGCAATACGACGATAGTTCTGAAACATATGTATTGCAAGGTGAAGGTCGTGAAAAAGGTGAAAAATCATTTGTTTTTATCGAAAAAGGAACATACAAGGGATATGGATTTGTACCTCAAAAATTTAAGTTTACTTCCCTCAAAAAAATAGGGGAATATTTAAATAAAAAAGAAGAGACTATTACATCTCGGTCTATTATAGCGTCTGCTAAATTCGAAGATTACCTAGAGAAAATAACAATTTAATTATGCCAAGAATATTAGCCATAGACTACGGAACAAAACGAGTTGGAATAGCGGTTACAGACGAACTTCAAATTATAGCTAGCGGTCTTACCACTGTTCATTCTAGTGAGTTGATAAGTTTTTTAAAAAAATATATGGAGCAGGAGCAGGTAGAGACCATTGTTTTAGGAGAACCAAAAACGTTGAGTAATCAAAAAACAGATAGTTCTCACGAAATAGAAAAGTTATATAAAAACTTGACAAAAATATTCAAATCGAAAAACATTGTAAAAGTAGATGAACGCTTTACTTCAAAATTAGCTTCTCAAGCAATGTACATGTCTGGATTAAGTAAGCAAAAACGTAGAAAAAAAGAATTAATTGACGAAGTAAGTGCTACCATTATACTTCAATCCTATATGCAGGCTCAAGAAAACAGAGGGTTTTAGTTTTAGTATTCAAAAAAAGAAAAATTTACCTTTCCGTAACTTTTAGTTTGAACATAGTTTTCGTGCTGGCTCAAATCGGTGCGCTTATCGTGTTCGACAACTAGAGTTCCGTTTTCTTTCAATAGTTTGTGTTCGAATATTAATGCTGGAATTTTATCTAATCCTTCCATTCCGTAGGGAGGGTCAGCAAATATAATGTCGTAACTTGAATAAGGTTTTGATAAATGGGTAAAGGCATTGTTTTTATAAGCTCTAATAGGTAGTTCCATTTCTCCTGCAATTTTATTGATAAATTTTACACTTTGAAATGCTATGTCAATCGAATCTACTTTTTTAGCACCTCTCGATGCAAATTCTAATGAAATACTACCTATTCCTGCAAATAAATCAAGAATTTCTAACCCTTCAAAATCATAATGGTTTCCCAAAATGTTGAATAGACTTTCTTTTGCAAAGTCGGTGGTAGGTCTAGCTTTTATTACTTTAGGAGCTGTAATTCTTCTGCCTTTAAATTTCCCTCTTATTATTCTCATGTTAATCTATTATTGTTGTTAAATCTAAATATTGTTGTTCTATTTTGCCTTCTGTTTGAAGTGAATATTGTTTTATATTGCTAAAATAATTTTCCATTTTATCTAAAAATGATTGCATTTCTATATAGAATCCTCCCGTATATACCGTTACCTCTTTTTGATCTAATTCTAGACTTTGAAGTGTCAATAAATGATAGTATAAGGCATCTTCAATGCTGTTGATGTCAAAAATATTGACGAATTGAAAAACATTGTTCTTAAAGGTCAATATAATTAATAAATCATCGACAAAGAAAGTAACTATTTTATTTTGTTGTTGAATACCATTAGAAATCGAGAGAAGGGAAGTAATTAAATTATGAAAAGAAGTTTGTCTGTATTTTTCTATAATTGTCTGCTTGTCTTCGTGTTTCAACGCCCAAATAATAGCTGTCTTGTTTAAATTCTCTTTTTCTATAAAAATAGAATCTTTTTCAGAAATGTTAGTTGTAAAACTTAAGTATTCGTTGGCTTTATCTTCTGTTAATAGAGCTGTTGGTAATAACGTAAATTGTTTGTTTACAATGAATGTAGCTACATTTTCAAAAGATAAATTAGTTGCTTTTAGTTCTTCAATGTTTTTACTTTTTTCTGTCCACAAAATTTCTTTAGAAACGTTATCTTTCACAATAGCGTAGCAATTGCTAGGTGTGTGAACGAGGAGTAAATCTTTATTTAAAATGGTATTTAAATTTAATACATTCATTTTATTCCTTTTTTAAGTCGATTGTTTTACAAAAATAAAAAAATCCCTTTTAGAATTTTCTAAAAGGGATTTTTTTGATAATGAGTAAAAAAATTATTTATCAGCCCAACTCCCATTGGTTTTAGTTTCGGTTTTAGAGCCAATACTAAGCGTATCTCTTTTTACAAAAGGATCGTAAGGTTTTGGGTCGTAAATATAAAGATGAGAGATTAAATCTTCGTCAACTCTAACAGTGTCTGTATATAATGGATATTCTAGGTTATAGTCGTAACCTTCTATAACAGGTAAGTGTTCTTTATCTAACGTGCCTAATCCTTCTATTTTAAATTCGTACAAACGCCCTTCATTTTTCTTTCTCGCTTGTTCTCCTGTAAACATTACTTCCATAATTGGATAATAAATAGTGTCAATAGAAATCATATTTAACAATACAGCTTCATCTTCGTCTATTTCTGCGTATTTATCTTCATCTTTCGGCATTTTATATCCGAGTAATTTACCTTCTTCCAAGGTTAATCTTCTGTCTTCAATATCGCCTGTTATAATACGATCCATTACTTTTTCTTCTTTAAGAAAGCGTTGTAATTCTTTATAATTTGGAGCAAAGTAACCGTATTCTTTTTTGTATGCTACTTGAACGTCTCTTATGTCAGATAGGGCTTGAATTGTATTTAAATCCCACGCTTCTTTTTTATTTCTTTGCGTAATTGTAGTTTGAATCGAATTGTAAGATTTAACTGCAAATACTCCTGTAATGACAAAAAGGATTAGTAATAAAACGATATTCACAATTTTATTGATAATATCCATCATATATAATAATGTAATTACCCCAGCTCCCAAAATGGCATAAGCTCCTAATAAAAAATCGTTGGTTTGAGAAATTCCAGTAGATGGATCTACTTTTAGCCCAGTAGTAATTAATAAAATTCCTACAACAATAAGGATTACAGGAAACATAAATTTTTTGGATAAAACTCCTATTTGTTCTAACATAAACGATGTGTTTTACTTTGTTTTATAATGATTTTAGACAAAAATAATCATATTTTATGATTAAAAGAATCGAAATACTATTACAAAACTAACATTTTTTTTAAATGTACATATTATTTTTACTTTTAAACTATTAAAAGGTTATCAACGATGAGGTTTCGGTTGTTGAAAAACAGGTAGAGTAACATTTATCATTATAAAAAAAATTAGAAAAACTTTCTTTTAAAACCAATTGCTTTTGTTTTTGTTGAAAGCATATATTGATAATCTTCTTCATCTTTTTTACCTTTAAATTTGGTTTTATCTTTCTTAGTTTCTTCAATTACTGTATTAAAGTCGGTGTTTGTTGAATAGGCTTGCATCAAGCCTCGTTTATAATTAAAATAGTAAAAATTATTTTCATCTAATTCTAAATAAATACTAATTTCATCTCCCGTTTTTCTTTTTTGAATAACAACTTTACCTTCTACTTGTTTAAAAACTTGTTTTTTATACATATTAGCTATTCCAATTTTACCATTAGAAATGTAAGCATTTTGAGAAGCGTCCCAAGAGAAGTTAAGGTCTGATAAAAACAAGGTAACTTCAAGTTCTTTAGGCATCTTTTTTACTTTTCCGTGAATGCTCAAATCAGAAATTGCTTTATCCGAAACTTCTAAACCTACTAATTCTCTCAAAGCTTGTTCGTACATCGAATTATTAAAGTCAACAGGTTCTACTTCTGGATATTCATTAATGTGCTTAGCCATTTTTTCCATAGCGGCTTCATTGAATGGGAAATTTAAGGCTAAAGCTGTTCTTATGTCTGTTTTTTTACTAGAAGGGTTGTAAGTAATATTCCCAATTGGATTGTTTCTAAATTGATGTAGATTAACTCCAAAATTGAATTTCCCACTTCCTTTCATTTCACAGTTTTCAGTGTTTAATGAAATGAAATTACCAGGTAAAGAACGTTCTTCTAATTTATCTACATTCGAAATTTGATATTCTTTTTCTTTTTCATCATACTTTAAAAAACCACTTGACGAAATAACATTTACATCGGTTTTATTTGTTTTTTTAGATAAAAATGTAGAATATAACTCAATGGGTTCATTTTTCATAACCAATCCCACTCCAATACTGTTTCCGTTGTTATCTACCACTTCGTCTGCAATCGGAATCATTACATTTTCGGGGTCAACAGGCGATTCAAAACTCATCCAGTTTTTGTCTATTGCACAGTCGTGGTTAATTCTTGTTTCTCCTTTAAAGGCTAATGTTTTTAAAGAAGCTAGCATTGTAAATTCGCCATTAAATTCAAAATGAGAACTTAAATAAAATTTTACTTTGTCGCTTATTTCTCCTCTACCTGTTGTTTGGTAAGTTGTGTCAGGTTCTATTTTAGCCATAAATATTTTTTGTATCTTTTTATCAGCGTCAATGTAATTATAGTAACCAGAAGCTTTATATGCTTTTAATGCTCTTATTTCAACTTCAGCTTCTGTTATATTGTGGTATTTTGTAACGTAATTAGCTAATATTTTAGCATTTTTAAATTTCTCCATTTTGGCTTTTTTACGAATTATAACTTCTCCGCTATCTGGAAATATTCTAGCATCGGCTACTGTAATGTATTCAACCCTAGAGCAGGTTAATTTTTTCTTCTTAATGTCATATATGGCTTTAGTAGAAGCGAAATTTAGAGAGTCTTGATCTGGATTGGTAGAGTAAAAATTAGATTCGGTTAAATCTACGTCACTATCAATAGATACATTTGATTTTTTCTTTTTTTCTAATTCAATTCCGTCTTCGTCCATTAACCAAATAAATTTATCCATATAGCAGAGGTATTGTGTTTCAGGAAATTCGATGTTAGAGTTTCCAGAATTGGAACTAAATTCAGCTCTACGGGCATCAAAATCTACATGTCCTGAAACGTTTGATGTTTTAATTGCTAGTTCGCCTTCTAGTTCCGAACGAATTTTAAACGAAGAAGTGTCTGCATCAAAAACACGTTGTTTGTATTTGTAATTGTATGAAAACATAACACCATTCCCAAAATACATAACACCATTTCCTGTCATGCCGCTAGGTCGTAGTTCTAAACGTCCTTCCAAGGTTGCTTCTCCATTTTTTAAGAATTTTAAATCTTCGGCAATACTATAAGCATAAAATACTTTGTCTTTTGGAACATAAGTAACACCACATTCTGTTCCTTCTACTAATGGTGTTTCTGGATTTGCAGCTTGTCTCTTGTTGTGGTAAGTTTGAGCTACTGCCGTTAGAGAATCTGGCAAAAAAGTAATGTTATTGGATACGGCATTAGAGGTTAAAAAGTTGATTTCTCCACTTCCTTGTAAACCATCGTTGCTCAATCTTATTTCATTATCATAATTAGCTTTGTCTCCGTATATTCCATAGCCATCTTTAGGGGTTTGGCGAACAAATCCTAGAGAATTATCTTTTTGAATTTTTAAAACCTCATTAAATTTAGGGAATATTCCAGCAGAGAAAAATTCACCTTCAAAAGCGACTGCTTTTTCATTAAAGTTATTTAAACTATCCATTGTAAAAGGGGCTAATATAAATTTAAAATCATCTCTCTTGTAAGCTCCCTTTTGAATTGTTTTTTTATCGTAATAGACAAATGTTTTCTTTGTACAGTTGACTAATGGATAGTGCATTAAATCAGTATCTATACCCGATTTGTTATTAGGGTCATCTAATATAATTTCTCCTCTAACTCCTTCTATGGTCGATAGTAGTCTGATTTGAGAAGGACGACCGTCTCTTTTTCTATTTATTATTCTAATACGCATAGAGTCACATTCTAATAAGTCAATTTTAAAATCGTTGTAACTAAATTGATATTGATTTCCAAAATATTCGGTTCTCCCCGCATTTAAAATTCCACTAAAGTTCATGTCTCTATTTTTCTTAACTACCACTGTCTTTGTATCAGGGTAAGCTATCACTTTCTTTTTCATACTTAAAGTGAATTTTTTGACTCCATTAATTTTTAAGTCATTAGAAGTTAAATTTAATACGGCATTTGTTCTTGCGCTAGAGTTTATTACAATAGCATCATAGTCTTCTTTTTTATTTCTAGCATTGATATAGTGGTACAATTTGTCGTGAACGTAAATTACTTCTCTGTCTTTGTCATAGGTAATGAATCCCATTACGGTTAATCGAAATAAGTCGCCTTCTGCATCGGCTTTAGTTTTTCCAAGTGCTGTTGCCAAAGCTCCTAACTCTAATTTGTCTGAAGCCATTTTAGTAGCATGTTTTTTTATTTTTAAAAGTGGATTTTCCCCTCCTCCAGACAAGCGACTGTAAAGGTTTTTGTCAAAATAATCGAAGGAGTCAAAATGTGTTGTACTGTCCGAACTTCCGTGCAATGCTCCAAATTCCATTACAGGGTCACCAACCTTCCAATACAACGCTTCGTTGTACATTTCTAATTGATGGTAAGAATTGTAGAACGGAGATAACCCCATACCGTTTCCTCCTCTAATGAGGGTTAATTTTTTATCTTTCATGGTGTATTTTAAATCAATACCAGGATGGGTAATAGAATCATTATCAATATAAAAATTGACAGCAGCTCTATTGGCACTAATTCCTTTAGTGTTGATTACAAAATTAAGAGCTTCTGATTGGCAAAACTTTTTTCCGTCTTTATAAAAAATAATACGAGCAAGGTTATTAATTGTTCCAGCTCCTTGAATGCTTTGTCCTGCCATAACAAATCCACCATCATAATCAATAGATGGAAATAGATCTTTAATCAACAAGCGTTTATTGTAAGATTCGAATTTAGGATAAGCTACTTTACTTGCTCCTCGATTGGCTAAAACACGATCGGTTAAACGCCCTTTTAATGGGTGGTCAAAATAATTACTATAAAAATCAACAGAGTCTATATCTAATTTAGCACTTTTCATTAATAACTCATAGTCGTATATTTTAGCATATACTTCGTCTTTAGGCAATTCGGCACGTTCCCACGTTAGTTTTCCTCCAACTCCATACCATTTTCCCGACGATGGATAAAAAGTTCCTTTGGTTTTATATATAACTGTACTGTCTTTTTTTGCATAGCATTTTAAGTTCATTTCATCAAAAACAATAATAGGTTCTTTGTCAAATGTAAAATGATATTTATCTGAGCTGACACTCCAAACTGTAGAAGCGGAACTGTAAAGAGTGTTGCTTTCAAATAGTTCTTTACTGGTTTTTAAATAAGTTTGAATTTTTCGTTTGTTTCTCCCTTTCAAAACCTGAGTTACGGTTTTATGCCATTGTTCGAAATCGGCTTCGGGTTTATTTAAAGTCTCTTGTATCATAATAGCCTTTAAATAGTTAGTTAAATCAGGGAAAGGTTTTAATTTTTTAGCTACAATTGCATTTGAAGTGGTGTAAACCTGAGCTCTTTGCTTATCCGATAGAGCGCCTTCTAGCCATATAACTCCAAACTCTTTTAAGAAGTCTTTTCCTTTTTGTTTCGATATATTATTCAAGTAGTTTGAAACATCTTTAAAAAAAAGTTCTTTTTCAGAACTAAAAGTTTGAGCTTGAACGTTATTAAAGGTTAAGTTAATTAACCAACCTAAAACTATTATTTTAATTATTGTCTTCATCCTTATTTTTTTTGAAACTGAGCCATTGTCCAGTTATTTTTTACTTCATTCTTAACAAATACCAATCCATTTGCTTCTGCAGCTGATTTTATTTGAGGTAAATCTGTTTCGTAAAACCCACTAAATAAGATTAAACCATCTTTGTTTAAACTTTTTGAATAAGCTTCCATATCATTAATCAAAATATTTCGATTGATATTCGCTAAAATAATGTCAAACGTTTTATTTTTTAATAAATCAGCATCT
>CAMZKF010000050.1 GCA_947311095.1 uncultured Flavobacteriales bacterium | reverse complement strand
CTTGATAGAAGCAGACATGGCGGACGTTTGGCCTTCACGATGACACGGAGGGTGAGGTTCAACTGTCCTAACACGTAACGTGACACTTTTTCTTAAAATAATAATGAAGTGAATTAAATAAAACATAGGAAAAATTCGAGGACAATACCACACGCTGAAGTATGCATTCCTACATTACTAAAATCATCTTTTGCTAACATATCCCATTCTACAGAAGGGTCAAATCCTGATGGATTTACCGATACCCCCGTTTGAATTGAAAATTTTCTTAACAATGTTTTATCTTTAGTACTCACTCCATTAGCTGACCAAGAAGAACCTGGATCAACTCCTATTTCCCCAAAAATATCAATATCAGCTCCATTATTTCTTAAAACAACTGCGTCATCACCTGAGAAAGATAAAGCTCCGACTAACAAATCAGCTTTATTTTTCAAGGCAGTAGAAGCTCCGCTATTCACAACAACATACACACTATCGGACATTAAATTTCCTGTTAATGCGATTGGAGCACTTCCTGACGAACTTCCATTTACATATATTTTTAAGGTATAAGCAGATAAATCAACTGTTGCTCCAGATGGGTTATAAATTTCGATTGCTTTATTTAATCCTCCTCCTTCTACGTATTCGGAGATAAACAACTCTGTACACTGAGCTTTTACTAGATTTAACGAGCTAAAAGCCATTAGAAATAGGCTTAGTTTTAGCATTAATAACATTTTGTTTTTCATAACTTTATTGTAATTTTTCAGCAAAACTAAGCTAAAATTACTAATCAAAAAAACAAAAATACTTTAAGTTTTAAATATTTGTCAAAATAAAATTATAAATATGATTAAATAGAGGTTCTCCTCCGACTTCCCACACGTCCATATGCCCAGCTTTTTCTACCGTTACAAATTCTTTTTGAGTACTTTTTAAGTTTTCGTAATTGGCTTTTCCGTACATAATATTTACTTTATCGTCTTCACCTCCATGTATCATAAGAATGGGTTGTGAAATTTTTTTGACTGCATCAACGGGACGAGCTCCTTCGAACCCTGCTATATTTTGAGCTCTTTTGCCCAAATAGGTTGATAAAAATTCGTTTCTAAAACCTACATCAGAGGCAAAATAATCGTGGGTAATTGTTGTAAAATCAGAAAAAGTACTTTCTACTATTCCAAATTTAATTCTTTTATCTATCGCCATGGCTTGAAGAGCTACTGCCCCTCCTAATGAACGTCCCCAAATACCAATTGATGAAACTATCTTTTCTTTTTGTTGAAGAGCATCAATTAAAGCTACGATGTCTTTTTTTTCTTTCACACCAAAAGTACAGTGAACTCCTTCGCTTTGTCCATGCGCCCTAGAATCTAAAGCTACGGTATTAAATCCTAATTTTGCTAGTTTTTTACTTAAATAAACATACGATTCTTTTCTTGAGCGTATGCCGTGTAACAAAATGATTGTTCCTTTGGTTTCTTCTTTTTGTGAATAAGATAAATATGCGACTAATTTTAATCCATCAAAAGTTTTAAATTCTATTGTTTTTCCAACAGATAGAGCTGTACTAAAACTATCTCTTTTTTTTCTTTTTTTAAGAGTAGAATCAAAGGGTTTTTAACTTCTGTTATAACCCGAGGTAAATAAAAATGAAGGCTTAAAAACAGTACTAGGATTATAAAGATAATTATCATTTTTATTTTTTTTATTCACGCTTAAACTACTTTTTAGCTCATTTTAAAATAAAACTGATTCTATTTCTAAAAAAACAACCGTTTTGTATTTTCTATATTCAATTAGCTTATACTAGCGTTAGCTCTAAGTCTTTTTCTTTTATCAATTTTCTTAAATTGATTAATGCATATCGCATTCTTCCCAATGCTGTATTGATTGATATTCCTTTTGAATCGGCTATATCTTTAAAACTCATGCCTACGAAGTGTCTTAAATTTACAATTTCTTTTTGATCTTCGGGTAAGAACTCGACTATTTTTTTTACATCTTCAAATATTTGAGTTGTTATCATTTCTTCTTCTATCGTCTTATCGTCTAATTTAAGAATGTCAAATAAGTTGAAGTCTTCGTTGTCTTGAAATTTACGTTGTCCTACAAAAGACATTTTTGAAGATTTTCTAAAATAATCAATTATAAGGTTGTGTGCGATTCGCATTACCCATGGTAAAAATTTACCTTCGTCGTTGTACTTCCCTTTTTTTAAGGTTATAATAACTTTTGTAAAGGTATCTTGAAAAATATCGTGAGCTAAGTCGTCGTTTTTAACCATCATCAAAGTGTAAGAGAATACTCTATTTTGATGTCTTTTTAATAAAACTTCGAATGCTTTTTCGCTTCCGTCTTGGTATAACTTGACTAGTTTAGAATCGTCTAATTTACTTAATATCATAATCTATCTCTTTTAATTAAAGAAGTGTATTTTATTCCTAAATGTTTAAAAAGTAGAGATTATTCTATAAGCTATTATTTTATGATTTAATGTAGTAACCACTAAAAAATGTAATGGTTGCTTCTTGGTTTGTTTTTTTTTCGAATACGAAGATAATTATTTTATGTAAACGATGACTATTTTTTTGTTTTTTTTGATTAATTAGATTTAAGACTGTTAGATGAAAGACTACGAGACTTTTGTTTTATGCGGGTTCGTTGTTTGTGTGAGGGATAGTAGCGATTGTTTGAGCTCTTTTTTGTTTTTTATTTTTAAAAACAAAAAAAGCGAGTGCGGATAGCCCGACCTCTATTTTTTTTTGTAAAAAATAGAGGGGACACCCAAAAAAAATTACTTCTTCCTAAAAAATATACGAATTGGCACGCCTGTAAAATTAAAGTGTTTTCGGAATTGATTTTCGATAAATCTGGCGTAAGAATCTTTTATATATTGTGGTAAATTACAGAAGAACACAAAAGAAGGCGAGTAGGTTGGCAATTGCGTGACGTACTTAATTCTGATGTATTTCCCTTTGTGTGACGGCGGTGGGTAATTCTGTATAATTTCCAACATTAACTCATTTAAAACGGATGTTGGTATTTTTATTTTCCTGTTTTGATGTACTTCAACGGCTATTTCCAAAGCTTTATGTATTCTTTGTTTGTTGAGTGCCGATACAAATAATATTGGCAAATCGGTAAATGGAGCTAATTCCGATTGTATTTTTTCTTTGTATTCTTTTACCGAATTGGTCTCTTTATTCTCTATCAAATCCCATTTATTGACCAATACAACTATTCCTTTTTTGTTTTTTTCAATGACACTAAAAATAGCTAAATCTTGTTTTTGTATTCCCTCCAAAGCATCTATCATAAAAATACAAACATCGCTATTTTCTATGGTTCGAATTGAACGCATAACGGAGTAAAATTCAATATCTTCGTGTACCTTACTTTTTTTTCTAATTCCTGCTGTATCGACCAACGTAAGGTCAAAGCCAAATGAATTGAAGTGGGTATCAATAGAATCTCTAGTTGTTCCTGAAATATCGGTTACAATGTTTCTATCGTTTCCTACCAATGCGTTGATTAGCGACGACTTTCCTACGTTAGGTTTTCCAACTATGGCTATTCTTGGTCTATCACTCTCTTCTTGTTCTTCTTCTATTTCAAAGTTTTCGACTACTGCATCTAGCAAATCTCCTGTACCACTTCCATTTATAGACGACAATGAAAAAACGTCTCCAAGTCCAAGATTGTAAAACTCATAAATATCGTCTCTCCTAGCGTTATTATCTACTTTATTGGCGACCAAAAGGATTGGTTTTTTGGTTTTTCTAAGCATTTTTGCCACCGACTCGTCTAAATCGGTAATCCCTGCTTCTACATCGACCATAAATACAATAACATTGGCTTCTTCTATGGCTATTACGACTTGCTTGCGTATTTCGCCTTCAAATATATCGTCTGACCCTTGTACATATCCTCCTGTATCAATTACTGAAAATTCTTTACCATTCCAAATCGACTTACCATAATGCCTATCTCTAGTTACCCCACTTACCTCTTTTACAATTGCCTTTCTCGACCCTATCAGACGATTAAAGAGAGTTGATTTCCCTACATTTGATCTTCCTACTATTGCTACTATATTTCCCATCTTATTTTCTTCTAATGCTTTATTCGATTTATTTATTTGGGCGTGACTTTTTTAGTAAAACACTAAAAAAGTCGGGCTATTCGCTATATCTTTTTTTGAAAATAAAAAAAAGGATGCCGCTACTATCCCTCACGCTAGGATAATAATGTTTTTTTTATTCGTATCCGAATTTTTTAAGTTTATTATCTTTATCTCTCCAATCTGCGTCAACTTTGACAAACAAATCTAAGAATACTTTTTTACCTACAAATTTTTCGATATCTATTCGAGCTTCTGTTCCTACTTTTTTTATTTTAGCTCCTTGATGTCCTATTATAATTCCTTTTTGCGTCGAACGCATTACATATATAATTGCCCTTATTTTTATAATATGGGGTTCGTCATAATATTCTTCAACTACAACTTCGCACGAGTAAGGGACTTCTTTGCTATAATTTTGAAGTATTTTCTCTCTTATAATTTCCGTCACAAAGAAACGCATTGGTTTATCTGTCAATTCCTCTTTATCAAAGAATGGCTCTCCTTCTGGTAACAGCTCTTCTAATCTAGGGAAAATAAAATCGGTACTTAATCCATGTAATGCTGATATAGGTAATACTTCAGCTCTTGGTATTTGTTCTTTCCAATAATCTACTTTTCGTTCAAGTTCTTGTTGCGATTTTGCTAAATCAATTTTATTCAATAATATAATAACAGGTGCGCTATGTTTTTTTATTCTTTCTAAAGTTTCTTCATGATTTACTTTAGTTTCAAATATATCGGTTACAAACAAAATAATGTCGGCATCGCTCAATGCACTCGATACAAATTTCATCATGCTTTCGTGCAATTTGTAACTCGGATTAAGAACTCCTGGAGTATCGGAAAACACCATTTGATAGTTTTCACTATTTACTATACCTTTTATACGGTGTCTTGTTGTTTGTTGTTTAGAGGTTATGATTGACAGTTTTTCGCCAACCAATCGGTTCATTAAGGTCGATTTCCCCACATTTGGGCTTCCTATAATGTTTATAAAACCAGCTTTATGCATTTTTATTTTTTTTTAACTTAGGTTATCAAGGTTAAAAACTAACTATTCATCAGTCAGTCAATATTTTACCTTTTTTTTTGAATTTGCAAAGGTAGATATAAAAAAATTAAATAAATTATTTTTCGTTTTTTTTATTGCATAACTAAATATATTTATTACCTTTGCACTCATAATGCGGGATGGAGCAGTGGTAGCTCGTCGGGCTCATAACCCGAAGGTCGTTGGTTCGAGTCCAGCTCCCGCTACACAGAGTCTCATTGAGATACAAAGAAAAAGCCTTTCAGAAATGAAAGGCTTTTTTTGTTTATCAATTTTTGTGCGAAATATTTTAATTCAAAAAAAAACGGCACTCTTTTTAAGAATACCGTTTTAATTGTTTATAAATTTCGAAAAATTAAATCATTTCAATACTGTTTATTTTGTCTCCTTGTCTAATATCATCAATTACATCTAACCCTTCAACTACTTTTCCAAAACAAGTATGATTCCCATCCAAATGTGAAGTATTGTTTCTACTATGACAGATAAAAAACTGAGATCCTCCTGTATTTCTCCCTGCGTGCGCCATAGACAAAACTCCTCTATCATGATATTGATTACCTCCATCCAACTCGCAATCAATCGAATAACCAGGTCCTCCTGCTCCCGTTCCGTCTGGGCAACCTCCTTGAATTACAAAATCAGGTAACACTCTATGGAAATTCAATCCATTGTAAAACCCTTTTTCTATTAAACTTACAAAGTTTTCTACTGTCTTTGGAGCATCTTTTTCGTAAAATTCTACGGTCATATCTCCTTTTTCTGTATGTATTATCGCCTTTTTCATTTCTTTTTTTCTATTTATTTAAATGGTTCATTGGTTTGCAAAGGTAAAAAGTTTTTTGCGATTCCAACAAATTTATAGGGTTCTTCTTTTTCTAAACGAACTTCGTAAACCGTAAACAAGTAATAATCATTTTTAGAAGTCAACTCCTTTGTTAATTTACTTCCTATTTCGGCTGTTAAAGTACCCAACATATTTTTGAAAATTGAAGTGTTTTTCGCATGTCCCACTACCCTTTTCTCTATGTAATTTTTAATATACACATCAAAATCTGCTTCTGAAGGTTTGGTTAAAAATAAAGCTCCAGCCACAATACTTATAAAAATTAATAATTTTTTCATTTTCTGTTTTTTTTTGACAAAACTATAAAAAAGATAAACTATTTAACTCTAATAATTCATTTATTCACTCTAAATCCAACTATTAAGACTAACCTTATCTATAAATAAAACAAAACTAACTTAGCATCGTATCTGTTTTTTTTGTATCTTTGTTACTTATAAAATAAGTGAAATCATGTCTAAAATACTATCTTTTTTAATTGCTACTTTAATTTCGTTGCCTTTTTTTGCACACCGAGGGCAATTTGCATCTATTGAACATGTAAATATTATCGAAACAGAAAACAGCTACATTTATCAATTTCAATTTGAAAATGTATTGAAAGCTAATTTATCTAATGTTACAATTGAACTCGTGATAAATCAAACGCCTCAACAATTAATTGAAATAAAAAAGATAAAAAGCAAAACGCAATTTGTAGCCAGTGAATTTATTATCCCCAAAGAAGGATTCGATATTGAAAATGACGTAGTTCAAATAGAAGTGACCAAAATTTTTGGAAAACGAAACGACTGGGGAGGTTGGGACTCTCCAAATTACCAAACGAAACAATCAAATACTTTAGCTTCTGAATTTTTTGCTGATGCTCCTTGGCGAATGAAAAAAACAGATGATAATGGAAATGAAAGAGCTATACCTGTTCATTTCTATTTACACGACGCTGATAAAGTTCAACTCATTACCTTACAAATAGACTACATTAATATCAAAATAAAAAATGCTTCAAGTTCTTCTTTTGGACCTGTTTTAAAATATAATAATATTAGTGATGCAGCCTTTAAAGGAATGTTTACAAGCAAAGCTCCTAACGACCCTCAACTCGATATTCAAGAGTTTAAACTCTCTAGTTTTAGTGCTTCCTCTTCTTACACCATGGATTTTGATGAAGATAGTGACTTTTTTGGAGATGATTTTGTAAATGCAGATCATGCTTATTGGTATTTCACATTCAATATTCCTCCTTCTGACTTACAAGGAATGGAGGACATTATAGACATTGAAGTTGAGATAGGATATTCAAACACTACAATTAGCAACGATTTCATAGGTCTAAGAGTTTTTAGACAAAACGAGGATATACCTTCAATGCCTAATTGGTATCGAGGAGATACACATTTACACTCTCTTTTTACACAAAATAGCGCAGAAACAGGAGAGCCGATTGAAGCAACAGTAGAAGCTGGTAAATTAATTGGTTTAGATTGGTTTACTTCAACCGATCATACGTCGGATTATGACAACTATGGAGGCGGAAATATCAATACAAATTGGAATAAAATACAATCAATAGTACAAGGATTGAATACACAAAACACTGCCTTTAAAGTTATTGCTGCTCAAGAAGTAGCTACCAATAATGCTAAAGGAGATTTAGTTCACATGTTAGCTTACCCTAGTTATTCAGCTCCTTTTAGTTTACAATTTTTGGGCGATGGCGATGGCGATTTAAGCAGCACAAATGTTTACATTGACGATGTTGTAAATAAATTGAAAGTAACTGATGGTTTTTCTTATGCAGCCCACCCATTTGCTACGGCAGATAAACTACCAACTATTCCTGTAGGTGGAGGTATTTGGAATTTTGGAGAAGCTTCTTTTCCTGCTAACGGAAATAATTTTCCAGAAACAGGAGGAAATATTATTTGTAATGATGTAAATGGAACTTCTGACATACTATCTTCAGAATCGGGAAAACTAATAAAGGATAGAATTGTAGGAGCTCAAATTTGGAACGTTAGAAATGGGAGAGAAACAAGTTCTCAAATTACAGGCGAACTTGACCCTTGGAATGTTAGAGGAAATGACACTCCATTTTCGGTAACAGACACAGCATCTTATTCTCAACACATCAAAAAATTTAAACAAGGGCAAGAAATTGTTAACCATGCAAATAAAATTGGTTTAATCAAGAAAAATTCAGATAATACTTATAAAAATTGGAAACTATTTATTTCTGCTGGAGCTGATGCTCATGGGTCATTTAATTTTTCGAATACTGATGATTTTGGTAGCGTAGGTATTATCAATACAAATGCAGTTGGAAAACTAACAACCATAGCTTACTGTCCTAACGGAATGGGTGATAATGGAGAAAATGTTTTAAAAGCATTGTACCAAGGAAACACTTCTTTATCCGATGGTCCTATTGTTACTATTGGTATTAGTAACGACGGTAATAATGCTTCGAATGAAATTTTGATGGGAGAAGATACAATTATAAACACATTAAATATTGGCGATTATTACCTCAACATTGATTACGTAACAACTGCTGAATTTGGAAACATCAATTATTTGAAATTAATAGCAGGTACCGAAACAGGAGAAATTGAGAGAATAATGCCAATTACAGGAGTTAGCGGAACAAATAACATAAACTTATTGTTAAGTGATGCTCTGGATTCTGTTTTTCAAAACACAACCGTTCCCGATAGTAGTTATTTTTACTTAAGAGCAGAAATTCAGACCGTAAAAGATTATAGCGCTATGAGTGCAATTTATGGTTCTTCTTACGATATTTTTCATTCTTTTACGAATCCTATTTGGATGATATTATATGACTACATACCTCCTACACCAGAAGTAGAAACCCCAGTTACAGAATTTAGCTTAACAGCTTATCCAAATCCATTTGAAGGAGACGTCAGTTTAACCATAAAAAATCCAACAGACCAACCTGTAAAAATTAATTTTTACAATGATTTAGGACAATTAATTTCATCATTATCTTATCAAATTAACGGAGAACAAACCATTACTATCCCTCCTAGTGTCCTCGATTTAGCTAAAGGAATTTACACTGTAAAAGCTTCTGTCGAAAACTATGAAGCCTCTGTAAAATTAATTAAAGCAAAATAAAAATTAAAAAATATTAAATTATTTCATCTAATATTTTTTTTATTAAATAAAAATTCATACTTTTGCTCTCGCTAAGCGAATGGGCCAGTAGCTCAGCTGGATAG
>CAMZKF010000049.1 GCA_947311095.1 uncultured Flavobacteriales bacterium | reverse complement strand
TGTTCTTCAGGAGGAACTTCTAATAGTGGTGCTAGTTTTTCTATCTCAACAACAGGAACTTACTATGTAGTAGGATCAGCTTGCCATCCATCTACTACTACATAGTAAGTTCCTGTTGTTGAGATAGAAAAACTAGCACCACTATTAGAAGTTCCTCCTGAAGAACATCCAGAAAAAGAACAATCAGAAAAAACAGTAACAAAAGACTGGAAATCAGAAGCTAAAACGACATCTAAAGTTGTTCCTGCTGTTAAACCTATTTGATAAACTACTTCTCCTCCTGTCATATTATTGTACGCATTCGTACACCCATTATAAGACTCAATATTATTAGGCTTTCCTGTGTTAGTTTGACCTGTCAAAGCATCTCCACAGTTTACCTGCACTGCATTGTCACACATTGGCGTACTACTTGTCGGTTGAGAACAAACGACTCTTAACGTATAATCTCCACTTGGGTAAGCTAAATTTGCATCATTTCCATCTACTACTACATAATACGTTCCTGCTGATAAATTGGTTGCTGTAGCCGAATTATCTCCTGTTGAAAGACAAGTAGAAGCATCGCAAGATGTTAAGATATGAACATCTAAATCGCTTGATAAACCTGTTAATGTAGCTGTAATATCAGCAGATTGAGTTAATGTAATGGTGTGTATTTTTTCTTTCCCCATTTGTGAACCTGCACATGAATAAGAATCAAAATTAGATACTCCATTTAAAACCGTTCCTGAGTGAGGTTGATTACAACTCAATGCTATAGGATTACCACACGTCCCTGAATTTGGTGTACTAACAGCCGTACAATTTAAACTTAAATCAAATTCTCCTTCTGCTGCATTTACCCCTGTTCCAAATCCATCTACTACAACATAATATGTTCCTGCTTGTAAATTTGTAGCTATTGCCGAATTATCATCTCTCGCTATACAATCATTTGCATTACATGATCCTAAAATATAAATATCTAAATCTGATGTTAAATTAGTTATACTTGCGGTTACATCTGACGTTTGAGTCAAAGTAAATGTATATATTTTCTCTTTACCTTCTTCTGCTTGAGCTCCACAGCTGTAACTATCAAAATTAGACTCCCCTGTTAACGTTGTTCCGTGTATTGTTCCTCCACAAACAATAGCTATTGGATTTGAACAAGTTCCTGTTGTTGTATTTACACAATTTACATTTAATTCATAAGCTCCATTATCCGACGATGTATTTCCATCTACAATTACATAATATTGTTGACCTGCTACTACATTATAAATCTGAACCATTGGCGCTACATTATAATTTGCATATCTAGCAGCTTTTATATTGGTATTGACATCATTACAAGCAGACAAAACTGCAACTACCATATCGGCATTTGAACCTGTTGGACGTGTTACAGAAAACTGAAGTGTTCCATTTGATGTTGCTGTAAATGTATGAACTACATCATTCCCCTCTCCTATTATATAAGACTGACTCGACTGAGGTGTAGTATAGCCTTGCAAATTATTGCTATATCCTAATGTTGAACCTGAATAAGGTGTCCCACATGATAATTGAATTGGATTGGTGCAAGTTCCAATCTGAGCAAAAGTAGTGAATCCCATAAATAGATTTACCAACACTAGAGCTAATTTGTACGTGTTTAATGTTTTCATTAATGTTTGTTTTATTTTTTTACCTTATTAGCAAATATAAAGCCTTTTTTTTACAAAAAACATGTACCATCTCATAAAAAACAAAAAAAATATTAACACATTCATATTTAACGCTTTATAAATGACTACATTAGTAATATTTTACTAAAAAACTAGCATAACCAATAAGTCGTTTATGTACTAAAAAAAAGGAAATAGTCAAAATTATTAAAAAGTAAACCATAAGCTTATCTTTAGTTAATTTATATTGACTAAACTCTGCAATAAAGTTAACCCTCTTTAACATTTGTATATTTTAAAAAAAAATACGATTCAAATAAAATCACCTATTCCAAATCAACATTGAAATGCGCTTTACCTTAATTATTCAGGAATTTCCTATTACAATACCAAACTCCCTACTACAATTGGAAATACTCGAAATTTATTTAATCAAAAAAAAATCCCAATATGTATTGATACAAATTGGGATTTTTAATTAAACTTTTTTTACTACATATGAATTACTTCACCATAGGCAGCTGCTGCAGCTTCCATTATAGCTTCACTCATTGTAGGGTGAGGATGAATTGTTTTAATCAATTCGTGCCCTGTTGTTTCTAATTTTCTAATAGCTACTAATTCAGCTATCATTTCAGTTACATTTGCACCAATCATATGCCCCCCAAGGAGTTCTCCATATTTAGCATCAAATATTAATTTAATAAACCCTTCATTATGTCCTGATGCACTTGCTTTTCCAGATGCAGAGAATGGAAACTTACCAATTTTCAATTCATATCCTGCTTCTTTTGCTTGAGCTTCTGTCATTCCAACCGATGAAATTTCAGGAGTTGCGTATGTACACCCTGGAATATTACTATAATCAATAGTATCGGGATTGGTTCCTGCTATTTTTTCTACACAAGTAATACCTTCTGCCGATGCTACATGCGCTAAAGCAGGTCCTGGAATTACATCTCCAATTGCATAATAACCTGGTATATTTGTTTCATAAAAATCATTAACCAAAATACGACCTCTATCGGTAGCAATACCTACTGACTCTAGCCCAATATTTTCTATATTAGCCTCAATTCCAACAGCAGACAAAACAACATCGCATTCTATTATCTCTTCTCCTTTTTTAGTTTTTACTTTTACTTTACAGCCTTTTCCTGCTGTATCAACGGCTTCTACCGATGAGTTAGTCATTA
>CAMZKF010000048.1 GCA_947311095.1 uncultured Flavobacteriales bacterium | reverse complement strand
TAAAAAAATGAAGAGCCTGTCTGGCTTGAAGACACAGAGCGTAGAGAAAATTAAGGATACTTTTTCCGTCTTGGGGAAACAAGCGGATAAGCATTTTAAATTAATTCCTCATAAAAGCCAAAAACTAATCAATTTACGCATATCCAACCCTCTTCAAAACCAGACATATTGAATCTCTATTGATTTGTGGCTACTTCAAAAATAATTGAAAAAGAAAAAAAAAGAACTTAAAATTATTTTTTTTCAATTATTTTTTCGAACTTGCTTACTTTAGTACTTATTGCAATAAGTTATTGAACTTAAATTAATATTAGATATGGAAAATTTATACATAGTAAATACAGAAAGTACACCATTAGTCGATTTTAATTCCGAAACAGGTATTTTAACCCTTGAAGGAAAGTCAGTACCAACAGAAGCAGAAGTTTTTTACAAACCTGTTATAGATTGGTTAGAACAATATATAGAACACCCTAATTCTATTACTAAAATAAATTTAAAATTAGAGTATTTTAATATTGCATCTTCTAAAAGAATACTTTTTATTCTATACAAATTAAACGATTTAATAGAAAAAGAACTCCAAGTAAATGTTGACTGGCTCTACCACAAAGAAGAAGATGATATGTTAGAAGTAGGTCAAGATTTTGAATCAATGGTTAAAATACCTTTCGATTTTATTGAATACAACTCTTTTGCATCGGTTTAAGGAAAATATAATTGTGTTTTCATCCCCCTCTAATGTAGAAGATGAAATAGATACCATACATAAAATATTAGAGTCTAACACCTTTCTTTTTCATTTAAGAAAACCGAACCTAAATATTCAAGAAACTAGGTGTTTTTTAAATAAAATTTCGGTCAATTATCATTCTAAAATAGTAATTCACAATCATATATCACTTTTAAATGAATATAAATTAAAAGGGTTTTATTGTACTCGTCAATTTCTAGAAAAAAATAAAATAGAGCTTCTAAAACAGCAGTATCCTAAATCTATATTTTCAAAAGGGTGTCACTCAATAAATGAATTAAAAGACATCAATCATTATAATTATGTTTTTCTTTCACCAATATTTGATAGTATTTCAAAAAATAATCTGCATTCAAATTTTAAACTAACTCAGTTAGAAAAAGAACTAAAATTAGTAAAAACAGCTATTTATGCTCTTGGAGGAATTACTCCAAATCAATTAAAAAAAATAGAACACATAAACTTCAAAGGAGTTGGTGTTCTCGGCTTTATATGGGAAAATAAACATCCGATTAAGCAACTCCATAAATTATTCAAATAATTTATTTATTTTTGCCATATATTCAATTGGTATAATTATCTATTGATTTACAACATACCATACATGAAACTAATTATTAAAACGCTTTTTTTTATATTCTTAGCTATAAACGCTAAAAGTCAAACACTCTCCCCTAAAACAATTGTAAGTTTAATCACCTGTGACGAAGGAGAAGAAATATACTCACTTTTTGGACACAGTGCAATAAGAATTCAAGACCCTTATAATCACATAGACTTTGTATATAATTGGGGAATGTTTGAATTTGGAGAAAACGAACTTGACTTTCAATACCGATTTGCTAAAGGAAAACTTAAATATTATATGGCAGAAGAACTGTATGAAAACTTTATTTATAGCTATCAATACGAAAAACGAACAGTCAGAGAACAACTATTAAACCTCACTTATTTACAAAAAAAAGCACTGTGGAAAGAAATACAATTTAACTATCGTCCAGAAAATAGATATTATCAATACGACTTCTTTTTTGACAATTGTTCTACAAGAATATCTGCGATTTTAAGAAAAGTTTTGGGCAGTAATTTAATTTTAAAAGAATTACCATTAGCCAATCAACTAACCTACCGACAATTGATTGACAAACAAGTAAAAGAAACTCAACCTTGGTCAGATTTTGGAATTGATTTAGCACTAGGCTCAAAAATAGATAAACTTACAACCAGTGAAGAAATGCAATTCTTACCCAAATACTTAGAGCAATCGATAGGTTTAGCTCACATTATTTCAAAAAACGGTCAAATCCAACCACTAGTTACAGCTGTTAATGAACTAGAAAAAGGAAACGAAGTAAAAGAAAATATCAAAAGCTTATGGACTCCAATATTTCTTTGTTGGACACTATTTTTTGTAGCACTTTTCTTACATCTATTTAACTTCAAATACATAACATCGCTATACGATTCTATTATCTTACTTTGTTTTGGTTTGGCAGGTATGGTGCTTATTTTCTTATGGTTTTTCACAGATCATCAAGCTACAAAGCTTAATTATAATTTATTGTGGTTAAATCCAATTCATTTTATTACCATAATTTCACTTTTTTCAAAAAAAATACAATTAATTTTCAATAAATATTATTTAATTCTAGCCTATTTTTATTTTGCTCTTGTCCTATTTTGGATTGCAATACCACAAGAATTAAATCCAGCTTTTCGTCCATTATTATTAATTTTAGTACTCTTATACTATTTTTGGT
The DNA here is from genome assembly GCA_947311095.1 of uncultured Flavobacteriales bacterium. GTDB lineage: Bacteria > Bacteroidota > Bacteroidia > Flavobacteriales_D > Parvicellaceae > S010-51. The sequence continues at coordinate 7,487 of CAMZKF010000048.1, read as the reverse complement.
ACAAAAAAACAGACTTAAAAAAGAACTAAAACCAATTATTAATTATAAAACCACACTAATAGTCACTAAAATAGAACGATTGGGATAACAATTTACTTTTGCTTTATCTTTTTTCGTACTATTGAGGCATGCTAAAACTCATAAAATTATGATAAAAAATTTACTACACTTTATAGCCTTTTTTTTTATAACTTCTATTTCTTTTTCACAGTCCGGAACAGACTTTTGGTTAGCTCCTCCCGAAGTAACATCGGGACATGGAAATCCTCATCCATTAATACTAAGAATAGCAACAGGAGCAAATGCAGCAAACATAATCGTATCTCAACCTGCAAATGTAGGTAGTTTTAACGGAGGTTCTGCAATAACGATTTCTATACCTGCAAATTCTGCAACTTCCATAGATTTGACAGCGGAAATAAACAACCTAGAAACTAAACCCTCTAATACTGTTTTAAATACAGGACTACACATTAGTTCTGACCAAAAAATAACTTGCTATTATGAAATAAACACACATTTCAATCCAGATATTATAGCTTTGAAAGGAGACAATGGTTTAGGAACAGAATTTTACACCCCTTTTCAAAATGTATGGCGAAATGGAAATTATAGTCCTACTCCTTACACTTCTTTTGATATTGTAGCAACAGAAGACAATACTACTGTTCTTATTTACCCTCGTAAACCACTAGACGGAGGTCACCCAGCTTTAACATCATATACGATTGTTTTAAATAAAGGACAAACTTATTCTGGTTCAGTTACAAGTACGTCTGGAGCTGACAACCCAACAGGAACCGCAATTGTATCTGATAAACCAATTGCTGTGTCGATTAAAGATGATTCTGTATGGCCCCAACCTGCAGGATGTAAAGATATTAACACCGACCAGCTTGTACCTGTTAATATTGTAGGTACTGATTACATTGTCCAAAAAGGAGGATTGACAGTTCCTGAAAGTGTTTTTATTGTAGCCACTCAAAATAATTGCATTCTAACAGTAGCAGGAACATACGTAGCTACTTTATTTGCTGGAGAAACACGTAGAGTTATTATAAACAATCCATCTACCTATATCAATTGTTCTCAACCTGCATATTGTTACCATATTTCAGGGTTTGGATGCGAATCTGGAGGAGCACTTCTTCCCCCTTTAAATTGCGCAGGTTCTGACCAGGTAAATTTTGTTCGTTCAAGTAATGAATATTTCGCTTTAAATATATTAGTTCCAACTGGCTCAGAAGGTAATTTTTCTTTAAATGGAAACACTAGCTTGATACCAGCTTCAGCATTTACACTTGTTCCAAATTCTGGAGGAGCTTGGATGGCTGCAACTGTATCTTTCAATACAACTGATGTTCCTTTAAATACAAATATGTTAGTTACAAATACCACTGATGCTTTTGCCGTTGGAATTATAAATGGAGGTGCTGGTTCTGGTTGTCGATTCGGTTATTTTTCAGAATTTGCTGCAAAAATAGATATAGACGCTGGAATAGCACAATCAATTTGTGCCAATGATAGTGCAAATCTAAGCGGTAGTATCGCAGGAGGTTCAACAACAGGTATTTGGACAGGAGGAACAGGTCAGTTCTTACCAAATGCAACTGCCTTAAATGCTATTTATGTCCCAAGTCCAGCCGATATTTCTTTAGGAACAATTACGTTAACGCTAACATCAACAGGAAATTGTACACCTGTAGATGATCAAATGCAATTAAGTTTTACGCCTGCTCCAGTAGCATCGGCAGGTTCAGATGTATCTGTTTGTGAAAATAACCCTGCAGTTTTACTAAACGGGAATGTTACCATTGCTTCTACTGGTGTATGGAGTGGTGGAGCAGGATCTTTTAGTTCAAACACCCTAACAACTACATACACGCCAACAGCAGGAGAAATAACAACTGGAAATGTTGTATTGACCTTAACTACCACAGGAAATGGCGTTTGCAATGCCGAGTCTGATAATTTAATAGTAAGTTTTACAGCTGCTCCAACAGTAGATGCTGGAGTTCCTCAAACTGTTTGTGAGAATAATGCTCAAGTTAACCTTTCTGGTTCTAAAACACTTGCTACAGGAGTAATATGGAGTGGAAATGGAACTTTTTCTCCTAATGTAAATGCTTTAAATCCGACTTACAACCCTACCGCAGCTGAATTATTAGCAGGAAGTACTACTTTAACACTAACTACCACAGGAAATGGAAATTGTTTAGCTGTAAATGACGTTGTAACATTATCATTCACAGGAGCTCCTACAGTAAATGCAAACATTGACCAAACTCTTTGTGCAAATAATTCAGTAGTAAACCTTAACGGAAGCAAAACAGTTTCTTTAGGTGCTCAATGGAGTGGAGGTTTAGGAATTTTCTTACCCAATAATAACACCTTAAACGCAACCTACCATCCGACAAGTGCTGAAATAGCATCAGGAACACTAAACCTCTATTTAACCACCACAGGAAATGGAAATTGTAATGCCGAAAGTGATATGATGCAAGTGAATTTCACAGCCGCACCAACAGCAGAAGCAGGAGCTAACCAAAGTGTTTGTGCAAATAATCTTGACGCTCCATTATCGGGTAGTTTTTCGGTATCTTCTGGAGCTGTTTGGAGTGGTGGAACAGGTAATTATTCGTTAGGAACTTCTAACTTAAACTCTGTTTATACTCCTTCTTCATCTGAAATTTCAAATGGTAGTGTGAAACTATATTTAACCACCACAGGTAACGGAAATTGTTTAGCTGTTACAGATAGTGTTTTAATAACTATTGCTCCAACTCCTATTGTAAATGCAGGAGCTAATTTAACTTCTTGTCAAAACAATTCTGCTGTAAATTTAGCTGGAACAGTAACCAATGCTACAGCTGGAATTTGGAGTGGAGGAACAGGTAATTATGTTTCTTCAAATACAGACCTAAATGCAATTTATACCCCTTCAAATGCAGAAATAACAGCTGGAATACTTACCCTAACATTAACCTCTTCTGGAAATGGTAGTTGTATTGCTGTATCTGATGACGTTAACATTTCAATAATTTCCTCTCCTACAGCCGATGCAGGAATAGATCAATCTGTATGTGGGAATAATTCTACCGTAAATTTAATAGGCTCTATTACTGGAGGTAGTGGAGGTCAATGGTCAGGTGGTTTAGGTACTTTTACACCTAGTAATAATGCTTTAAATACAACATACACCCCAACAGCAACGGAAATTGCTAATGGATTAGTTACAATTACCTTAACCACAACAGGAGTAGGTGTTTGTAATGCCGTAACAGACGATGTTACAATAAGCTTTACCCCTTCTCCAGTTGCAGATGCTGGATTAGATTTAGTCTCGTGTGAAAACAATCCATCTGTAACTTTAAACGGAAACATAACCGTATCTTCTGGAGGTCAATGGATAGGAGGAAATGGAAGTTTCACTTCTTCAAATACAGACTTAAATGCAACTTATACCCCTACAACAGCAGAAATTACAAATGGTAGTGTTTTATTAACCCTTCAATCAACAGGAAATAATAATTGTAATATGGAATCGGATGATGTTTTAATTACAATAGACCCATCTCCAATTGTAGATGCAGGACTAGACCAAACAATATGTGCAAACAACCTAAATGTCGTTTTATCAGGTTCAGTTTCAGGTGTTACCAACACAGGAGAATGGTCAACAGCAGGAACAGGTTATTTTGTTCCTAACAATACATCTCTAAACGCTAGTTACGTGCCAAGTTCAGCCGATTCAACGAATGGAACAGTTATCTTAACGCTATCTTCTACTAACGGAAATACTTGTTTACCAGTTGTCGATAATATGACTGTTACAATTTTACCTGCAGGATTAGCTTCGGCAGGTTCTGACGTTACTGTGTGTGCTAATAATTCTGTAGTTTCTTTAACAGGAAATGTAAGTGGAGGAGCGAGTACAGGAGTATGGAGTACTAATGGGACAGGTGTATTTACACCAAACGATCAAACATTAACAGCTAATTATATCCCTAGTCCTGCCGATGCTAGTAATGGTTCGGTAACACTTACCTTAACTGCCAATAGTTGCGATAGCCACGCTGATGATTTAACAATAACTATAACACCTGCGCCAATAGTCAATGCGGGATCAGATGTTACTGTATGTGCGAATAGCTTAACAATTCCACTAACTGGATCTGTAAGTGGTGCTACTACTACTGGAATTTGGAGTACAAGTGGAACAGGTACATTTACGCCAAACGATACCGATTTACAAGCTAGTTATGTAGCTAGTTCTCAAGATTCTATTAACCAAACAATTACTTTAGTTTTAACAGCTACTGGAATTGGAACTTGTTCACCTGTTAACGATACCGTAATTATAAATATATTTCCAACAGGAACAGCCGATGCTGGAGTCGATCAAATATTATGTGCTAACAATGGTAACATTAGCTTGAATGGAACAATTGGAGGAGGAGCTTCAATAGGAGAATGGAATTCAAGTGGGTCAGGAACTTTTACACCTAATGCTAACGACATGAATGCAATATATATCCCAAGTGCAGCCGATTTAATCTTAGGTTCAGTAAATATTAGTTTATCTGCTACAAATAGTTGTAACAATGCTTCAGACGTTATTGGAGTTACCTTTACCCCAGCTCCAGTAGTCAACGCAGGGAATGATGTTTCAATATGTGGCTCTAATGCTGTGCTTGCTTTATCTGGAAGTGTAACAGGAGCAGTAAGTGGAGAGTGGAGTAGTAATGGAACTGGAGTTTTTAGTCCTAATACGACAGATATGAATGCTATCTATTCGGCGAGTACTCAAGACATAGCTAATGGAAGCGTTTGGATTTATTTAAGTTCAATAGGAAACGGTGATTGTAATCAAGTAGTAGATTCGTTAGAATTATCGATAACAGCTGGAGTCGTTGTAAACGCAGGAATAAATCAAACTGTATGTTCTTCATCCTCTTTTACTCTACTCCAAGGAACGGTTTCTAATGGAGCAACTACAGGAGAATGGAGTACTTTAGGTTCTGGAACTTTTTCCCCTAGTACAACGAGTCTTACAACAGAGTATCATTTTGGAGCTGGAGACTTAACCAACGGAAGCGTTAATTTAGTTTTAACCTCTACAAACAATGGTAGTTGTGTTGCAGAAACAGATACTTTAACCATCACTTTTGGGAATAATGCCTTTGCGTCAGCTGGAACTGATTTTACAATATGTGCCTCTTCACCTGCAACACCTCCCTTACAAGGATATGTTTCAGGAGGAGCAACCACAGGAGAATGGAGTACTTTAGGTTCTGGAACTTTTTCTCCTAGTACTACTGATTTTAACGCTTCTTATATTCCTAGTGCAACCGATTATTCTAATGGAAGTTTTGAATTGGTATTAACAACAACTAATAACGGAGGTTGTTCAGCTGGAAAAGATACTGTACAAATTAACATTGAGGCTGTACCACAAGCCAATGCAGGAAATCCTATTCAAACATGTAGCACCGTAGATACATTACAGTTATCAGGAAGTATTAACAATGCTACATCTGGAGAATGGACTACATCAGGAACAGGAACTTTCTTTCCTAACAACACTGATTTATCAGGAGTTTACATTCCTAGTTTAGCCGACCAAATAGGCAATGGATTCCAAATTTACCTTACAACAGTAGGAAGTCAAATTTGTGCAGCAGATGTAGATTCAATAACTGTTGTATTTGATATTCCTCTAACAGTTGGATTTAATAATTCGATAGGCTGTGCCAATAGTTATATTGCATTTACAGACACTACACTAATTCATTTTGGAACAATATCAGGATGGAATTGGAATTTTGGAGATGGAGCAACATCTCAATCGCCAAATCCTAGTCACCTATACACTACTGCTGGAGCTTATGATGTAACCTTAGAAGTAACATCTAACATGGGATGTTCGTATTCAATAATACAATCAGTCATTGTTCAAGGTTCTCCTACTGCTGACTTTACTTTTACAGAGGGTGATATTTTAGTCGGAAGCGAAGTTAGTTTTACCGATTTATCTTCTGGAGGAAATCAATGGCATTGGATATTTGGCGATGGATTTGGAACAGCGACCATTCAAAACCCAACTTATTCTTATTCTTCAGCAGGTAGTTATAATATAATTCAAGAAGTTACAAACAGTTTTGGATGCTCAGATACAGCTCTTTATACCATTGTAATATTATCGGAAGAAGACAAATATTACCCTCCTGTCGTTCCTTCTGGATTTTCACCAAATGGAGATGGAGAAAACGATGTATTGTACGTAAGAGGAGGACCTTTTAAAAGTGTTACATTGAGGGTTTATAATAATTGGGGTAACTTAATTTTTGAATCTTACGACGCTAACATAGGTTGGGACGGAACACAAAAAGGTAAAGACTTACCGAAAGGAGATTATGTTTACAGTGCAATTGTAGTAGCAGAAGACGGAACAGAATACATAAAAAAAGGTAGTGTTTCTATCATTAGATAATTACAAATTATTAAATAGCTTATAATATGAAAAAACATATACTATATACCGGAATACTATCGATTTTACTTTTTATAAAATTAGATGGAATAGCACAAGATTATCATTATTCTCAATTTGATGAAATAGCACCTATGCTTAATCCTGCTCAAACAGGAACGTTTAAAGAATATAAATACAGAGCTGCCACCCAGTTTAGAAATCAATGGCGTTCGGTTGCAAGTAAACCTTTTACAACATTCTCATTAGCTTACGACATGCCTGTCAACGATAGATGGGGAGCTGGAGCTTACTTAGTCAATTACGATGGAGCTAAAATTTATAATGCTTTTAATTTTGTGCTTTCAGGTTCTTATAAAATTACCGATCCAAATCAAAGTAAACATTTACTGACGACAGGATTACAAGCTGGAGTAATTTACAAGAATACGAATAACTTAGACTTGTTATTTGACAATCAATATTCACAAGGTGCTTTTCATTCTCAATTGCCAAGTGAAGAATCTTTTGTTAGGTATAGTAAAACAATGCCTGAATTTAACTTTGGTATTTTTTATGAATATACCGACGATACTAAACGATATCACCCCTACATTGGAGCTACGGTATTTCATATATCATCACCAAAAGAATCTATTTTGGTAGAATCAACAGCGTCAAAATTACCTAGAAGATTTGCATTTAATGGAGGAAGTAAATTTAACGTTACTAGAGAAATAGATGTAAATATCAAGAGTTTATACATGATGCAAGGGACAGCTAGAGAATTTGTTATCGGTTTACTCGGTTCTTATAAAATGTCGGGGCAAAGTGTAGGTTCTTATAGTATGAAAGAAAAAGATTCTGAATTGTTTTTTGGTGCTAATTATAGACATAAAGATGCAATCGCTCTTATTTTAGGTGCGAGATATGATGAATTAAAATTTTCAATCAGTTATGACATTACTACATCTACTCCTAAAAGTGTAAATGGAGGTAAAGGTGCAATTGAATT
>CAMZKF010000047.1 GCA_947311095.1 uncultured Flavobacteriales bacterium | reverse complement strand
GATAGGGTCATATCTGTTCTTATAATAGCGAAATCATCGGTAAAAGCTCTGTCAACATACATTTTCATGTAAATATTAAAGTCTCCCGCATGAATAAATTGATCAATTACAGCATTATCATAAATTTTAAGGTTTAAAGTCGAGCCTAAGTTGTCAAAATCACCATCGTAATATCCTAGTTTTACTGCGTTGTAAGCTGCGTTTGGGTTATTAGGGTCTCTAAATGTAAAGCCGTCTCCTAAAGCCAAATCGGCATCGCAAATAATAACTTCTAACGTACCATCTAACATTGCAAAATCACAACTCTCGGTATTTGTCATGTCCATTTTTACAGCCAAAGGTGTTATGTTGTGGGTTAAATGAGCATAAGGATTAGGATTAGATGAAGGAATCATGTTTTCGTAAAGAATAGGACTAATATAGCCTATGTAAGGAAAATCATAATTCGTAAAATCTTGACAAGCTCCCCATCCAGCAGCATTAACAGCTGAAGGTATAATTGTGTTAGGAACTTTGATAAAAATAGTCTCAACTAATTCGACAGGAGTTGTTTTGTATTCTTTATTGTTTCCTTCTAATTTTGCTAATTTTTTGTCTTTATTACAGCTAGTATTAAAAATAAAAAAAGGTATAGCAATTAAGGATAAATATTTGTAAATCATAGTAATAGTGTTTTAGATGGTGCTAATCTAGTAAAAAAATAATTAATAAGAACTAGGATTGAAGAAAAAAATAGAAAGAGATGTTAAAAATGTGTTATTATGTATAATAATATTATCTTTGCAAAAGGAAAACTATAAAACAAGAATAAAATGAAAAATAATTTATTATTGCTATTCGTATTTATATTCGGTACAGGAATATATTCAGTAAAAGCAGATGAGGGAATGTGGTTACCTCTATTAATCAAAAGATTGAATGGGGTAGATGTCAAAAAACACGGTTTGAGATTGACTCCAGAAGAGTTGTATTCGGTAAATCATTCGAGCTTAAAAGATGCGATTGTAGCTTTAGGTGGAGGTTTTTGTACTGGAGAAATAATATCTAAAGAAGGATTAATGTTGACTAATCACCATTGTGGATTTGATGCCATTCAAGAAAATAGTACAACAGAACATGACTATTTAAGAGATGGTTTTTGGGCTATGAATAAAGGTCAGGAAATTCCGATACCAGGATTAACAGTTTGGTTTTTAGATAGAATGGACGACGTTACAGCTCAAGTATTGGAAGGGGTTACTGACCAAATGACAAATGAAGAAAGAGCTATTCTTGTAGATAAGAATATAAAAAAAATAAAAGAAGAACAAAATAACACAAAACAACACATAGACATTAAGGATTTTTACAATGGGAATGAATACTATATGTTTAAATATAATATTTTTAAAGACGTTCGTTTAGTTGGAGCTCCTCCAGCGTCAATTGGGAAATTTGGTGGAGATACGGATAATTGGATGTGGCCTAGACAAACAGGTGATTTTAGTATGTTTAGAGTTTATGCTGATGGAAATAATGAAGCAAGTGTATATTCAGAAAGTAATAAACCTTACGTCCCTAAACATCATTTGCCGGTCTCTTTAGATGGGGTAGGAGAAGGTGATTTCGCTATGATTATGGGATATCCAGGGAGTACCGATCGTTTTTTGACTTCTTATGGAGTAAAAGAAGCCGTAGAATTAGAACAGCCAGCAAGAGTTAAAATAAGAAGAATGAAGCTTGATATAATGGAAGAAGGAATGGCTAAAAGTCAAAAAATCCGTATTCAATATGCTTCCAAACATGCAGGAGTTAGTAATTATTGGAAATACTTTTTAGGACAATCAAGACAATTGGTTAAAAACAAGGTTTACGACAAGAAAAAAGCAATAGAAAATGATTTTTCTGCATGGGCAAATAAACCAGAAAATAAAGATAAATATGGAAAGGCATTAGGTTTAATAGAATCGTTTTATAGCGAAGGAAAACCTTATGTATTACCACAGGTTTATTTTGGTGAAGCAATTATGCAAGGTTCTGAAGTGTTAGGGTTTGCATTTAAAAACTTTAACAAAGGAACAGAAATCTATACTGCATTGAGAAATAATGATACAGAGGCACTTGAATTGGCAAAGGACGTTATATTGGCAGAATCGGATGCTTATTTTAAAGATTACAATGCAGAAATAGATGAAAAATTATTAGCATCAATGTTAAAAGTCTATTTTAATGATGTAGATGCTAAATTTCATCCAACAGTCTTAACAAAATTAGCCTTAGATTATAATGAAGATTTTGATAAAATAGCAAAAGATTATTTTTCGACTTCACCATTTGTTTCAAAAACTAAATTAAAAAAATGGCTAGCTGATGTTTCAATAGAGAAGATTGAAGCTGAAAAAGCTTACCTACTTACAGCTAGTTTTATAGAAATGTATTACGGGGCTATTGCAATGCCTCAACAAGCAATTGTAGATAAAATAGATGAAGGGAAAAGATTGTTTATAGATGGATTAATAAAAATGAATCCTGAAAAAGCTTACGCTCCAGATGCAAATTCAACAATGCGTTTGACTTATGGGAATGTATTGTCTTACGAACCAAAAGACGGAGTTAAATATAAATTATATACCACACTAAAAGGTGTAATGGAAAAAGATGCACATACAACGAATAAAGACGATGAGTTTTATGTTCCTCAAAAATTAGTTGATTTATATAACGCTAAAGATTATGGTCAATATGGAGAAGATGGAACATTGCACGTATGCTTTTTATCGAATAATGATATTACAGGAGGGAACTCAGGAAGTCCTGTTATAAATGCCAATGGAGAATTGATAGGTACTGCTTTTGATGGTAACTGGGAGGCTATGAGTGGAGATATTTATTTTGAACCAAATATTCAACGCACTATATCTTGTGATATTAGATACATATTGTTTATTATTGATAAATATGCAGGTGCAAAACACTTAGTAGATGAAATGACGTTAGTTAAAAATAAGCGTAAAAAAGTATTGAAAAGTCGTAAGAAACAACTTAAAAGATTAAAGAAAAATGAGTTGTTTTAATTCTTGGTATAAATTTTGTTAAAACAAGTTAAAACACATTAAAATATTGAATTATGAAAGGATTAAAAATCACATTATTATTAGCAGCATCATTACTTATGATGGCATCGTGTAACTCTAAAAAGAAAGTTACCAAAAATGTAGAAAAAAGAGGAGAAGTGTTAATTGAAAACTATTGTTCTGGTAAAGATTATTATTCGACAAGTAAAACATTTAGAGCTAATGCAGTAGGAGAAAGCATGGATCAAATGACGGCTAAGAAAAAAGCGAGGTCAAATGCTCAAGCCGAATTGGCAAAAACAATTAGTTCTACGATGAAAATAGTCGGAGATAATTATGTAAAATCATCGGAGTTTAACAACAAAGAAGAAGTAACAGAGACGTTTAACGAAATGGCAAGAACTGTTGTAAATCAAGAGTTGACAGGTGCAATTAAAATTTGTGAGAAATATACAAAAACACCTGAAAATACTTATAAATGTTATATGGCTTTAGAATTGTCTGGAGAAAAAATTGTATCGAAATATAAAGAAAGACTTTCTAAAAACGAACAATTGAAAGCGGATTATAACTACGAGAAATTTAAAGAAACTTTTGATAAGGAAATGGAAAAATTGGCGAATCAACAGTAAGAATTGTTTTATACAAAGAAAGCCAAATGATATTTTATTATTGTTTGGCTTTTTTTATTTTATATTTGTATTGAAAATGAAATTCGATCTATAATAACAATTTAATTTTTAAATTAGCTGAAATAAATAGAGTTGTATAGCTCTCTCTAACTTATTAAAATAGAAAAGCGTTAAGGATTGTAACGGCATCCTTTTTGGTTTTTTCGCCAAAAAGATACAGTGTAAAGCCTGCTCGAACGCCCAACTAAAAAAAGTGAATTAAATTAGCGTATTCTAATTAATTATGAAAAACATTATATACCTATTATTTTTATTGCTTACTGTAACTTCTTGTGCGTCAAAAGTTAAGGTTTTAGACTATTCTCAAGCTCCAGATTGGGTTCAAAATCATCCTCTTTCAGAAACTTATTATGTAGGGGTTGGAGTTTCTAAAAAAGTAAAAGGCTCAGATTTTAGAGATTTAGCTCGAAAAAATGCTTACGAAGAAATATCGTCGGAAATATCGGTTTCTATTTCTAGCAATTCCATATTGAAGCAACAAGATAAAAATGGAAAGTTTACCGAAATGTTTAAAACAACATCTAAAACGTTTACCAATAACCAGTTGACAGGTTGTAAGCAGATCGCTCATTGGGAAAATAAAGATGAATATTGGGTTTACTACAAACTAAGTAAAGAGGAAGTAGAGCGACAAAAGCAAATAGCTATAGAAGACGCATTAATTAGTTTAAGACAAGCAGAAATATATGATAAAAATAATGATTATCCCAACGCAATATCGGCTTATGCTATGGCAATATCGGCTATAAAACCATATTTAGGGCAACGTTTAAAAACCGAATATGAAGGTAGAACCGTGTTTTTAGGACAATTGATAATAGATAAATATAGAAATTTAATTTCGTCTGTAAGTTTGAATCATAGTCAAAAAGAATTAAAATTTGTTAGTTTCCAATACATACCAGCAATAGATATATGGCTCACTCGATATGGAAAGCCTTTGGGGAATATTCCTTTAAAAATAGAGTCTAAAGCATTTAAGTATGAAGGTAATTTTAAATTCAATTCGGAAGGAAAAGTAACCTTACCCAAAGTGAGAGGTAATACATTTAAAACATCGGCTCGAACAACACTGTCAATGGATGTAGCGCAAATGATAGAAGAAACAGTATCGGACGATTTAGTAAAAGCTTTGTTGAAAGGTTATAAAACTTCTTTTTTGGAATTAAAATATATTTTAGATGAGGAAGCAAATACGAATACAAATTCGGAAAAGCAATTAGAAAAATACGATAAAAAAAGAAAAGAAACAAGCTACAATACAGAGCTGAAAACCATTCAATCTCTACCTAGTACAATGGCAGATGAAGTTATAAAAACGAGAAATAAAGTAGAAGATGCAAAGAAAGAATGGAAAAGAACAGTAAATATTTTTAACACGATAGGTAGTGTAGCGGCAGGAACTCCTGTTACGACTCAAAATTCGAATTGTACAATAGCCAGTACAACAGACGAAAATAAAATTATAGAAGTTGTAAGGGCAGAAACTTTTGAGAACAATAAATTAAACAAAGCAAAAAATGAATTGTTAAAGAGCAAAAAATGTTTTAGAAATTCGGCTATAAGACAGATAACAGAAGAATTTACTTTTGAAAATACAAAATTAACATTCTTAAAATATGCATATTCTTTTACCAACGATAAAAATAATTATTATACCTTGTCGTCGTTGTTGGAATATGCTAGTTCGAAAACAGAATTAAAAAATTATATTAACAAGTAATAAAGAACAATGAGTTTAGAAAAAACACTACAAAAAAGAAATAATTCGCAGTGCGAATTGTGTGCTTCAGAAAAAGAATTAAGCGTTTATGGAGTTGCTCCAAAGCCAGAAGGAACTGAAAAAGATTCAGTTTATTTATGTGCCACTTGTATTGATCAAATAGAGCATCCAGAAAAAACAGATGCCAACCACTGGAGGTGTTTAAATGACAGTATGTGGAGCGAAGTTTCAGCAGTAAAAGTATTGGCTTGGCGTATGTTGCACCGTTTAAAATCGGAAGGGTGGCCTCAAGATTTACTTGATATGTTCTACATAGAAGAAGATGATTTGGAATGGGCAAAAGCAACCGATGATCACGTATCCGATGAAGATAAAGTGATTCATAAAGATGTAAATGGAGTTCAATTACACGCTGGAGATTCTGTAGTATTAATCAAAGATTTGAAAGTGAAAGGCGGAGGTTTTACTGCAAAAAGAGGAACGGCGGTAAGAAAAATATCATTAGATATGGACAATGAAAAATACATCGAAGGAAAAGTAGATGGACAGCACATTGTAATTATTACAGATTACGTGAAAAAATCGTAAATTTATCACTTTATATACTCAAACCGATTAGCTTTGGTTTGAGTAATATAAAAAAAGGAATAGATTTTTCACGCATAAAAAGATTATAAATAAAATGAGCATAGAAATATTATACGAAGACAATCATCTTATTGCTGTAAATAAAAAGGCAGGAGATTTGGTACAGGGAGATAAAACAGAAGATGAACCTTTGGTTGATTTAGTAAAAGCTTATATCAAAAAAAAAATACAACAAACCAGGAGATGTTGATTTAGGTATTATTCATCGTTTGGATAGACCTGTTGGAGGAGTTATTGTATTTGCTAAAACCAGTAAAGCTTTGGTGCGTATGAATAAACAATTTGCCGATCGAGAGATAGAAAAAACATATTGGGCTGTACTCGAAAAATTACCACCACAAGACGAAGAGGTTTTAGTTCATTACATGAAGAAAAATCAAGAAAAAAATCGTTCGAGGGCTTATGATAAAGAGGTTAAAGGAAGTAAGCGATGTGAGTTGTTTTATAAACTAGAGGGGCGAAGTAAAAACTATTTTTATGTAGAGGTAAAACCCAAAACAGGGAGGCACCATCAAATTAGAGTGCAAATGAGCCACATAGGAAGTGTTATAAAAGGAGATGTAAAATATGGGGGTAAACGAACCAATAGAGACGGTTCTATTCATTTGTTGGCAAGGTCTCTAAAATTTACGCATCCCGTAAAAAAAACACCTATGTTTATTAAGGCAAATCCACCTAAAAAAGATCCGCTTTGGCAAGAGTTTTTAGAGTTGAAAAGGAAATAAAATTTAGCGTTTTAATAAATGTTGTTTAGTAATTCCATTTTTTACGATTACTGTCGTAAACATCAAATCCAATTTTAAATCTAAAAGCAGTTTTGTCTAAGTTATTATCGGCGGTAACCATGTAGCAACCAATTCTTAAAGGTAGAACGTCTCCCCATAATTTGAATTTGGTTATACGTTCCAAACCTCCAAAAGCTTCAAAGTGAGCAAAGTTTTGATCTTTTATTAATAGCGTTCCAACTCCAGTGGCTAGTTCTAATTTTAATAAACTAACGATTGGAATTTTATTTAAAATAGCACCTTCAAAATGGTGCATATAATTGGCTTGAAAAAACTCATTTCGAGTGTCAAACTGATAGCCTAAAAGTTGAAAAGCATTAGCTGGATTAGAGAAAAGTAAATTGTCTGAGCCTCTAAAATACTTGTGTTCTAGTATTCTTAAGTTATTCTTATTGGTAAATGTTCCTGTACTCACTTTCCATTTAGAATAGCCAAATGAAGGAATCTTCATGTAATCACTAACGCTTAATTCAATGTATTCAAAATCGACTTCGCTATCTAAAATTTTAGGAAAACCTCTTCTATATTTTAATGCTAAAGTCGGGTATTTAGCTTCGGTAATAATCTTTTTGTTATTTTTGATGTAATATTTTTGTTTAAAACGATATTTAAGAGAAAGGTTTAGTTCTGCTTTTTTATAAGGATTAAAAGTTTTGGGACTATTAAGAGAAGCAATGTCCTCTTTTCCTTTTTTATTTCCAAAAGCTAAAAAAGAATAATCAGCTAATTTTAAATTGTCTATAGGTATTTGATTTTGAAATGAAAAAGTGGCTTCGGCATATAAACCATTGAATATTTCCATGCGTTGAGCAATACTTACTTTTTGAGTTCGAGCATAATTACTTCTACTTAGAACAGATGAATAAGAGGCATTTTGATTAATGAGCTCGTAATAATCTCCAAAGCGAATAAAGGTACGAACAAATTTTAAGGGAACATAGGTTAATCCAACTCCTACTTTACCTTTCCAATCTTTGTTTGAAAAACCATAATCTAACTGCCCGTCTGTCTCTAAAAGAAAGTTGTTTTTAAACTCTTTATTAAAATATCCTCCCAATCGATGTCTATATCCTCCAACTCCAAAGGGAACAATTTGATTGATTAATCCTGTAAAGCGAAATTCAGTCCCCTTAAAACTATTCTTATGCCCGATTCCACTTAATAAAAAATTCCAAATTCTAATGCGATTAAAAGCGGAATCAATTTTTTTTAAATAGTTGGGGCTACTATATAAATTTGTTAAACTATCGTATTCATTAATCAATTTTATTTCACTTTCTTTCAGAATTAAAGGTCTTTTTTCAGTCCAATAAAGTTCCTTTTTGTCAAATGCATCTACGTTATATTTCTTAATCTCGGTATTAAATATCTTTTTTTCGGTAATGGGAGAGAGGTCATATTCGGTATGACTAACCCTAGTATTTCCAATTATATTTTCAGAACCATTGTTTATATTGTAATAAAGTTCTCTTCGGTAAGGCAAGTAGGCAGAAGAACCATCTATATTTTTATAATTTTGTATTAGTTTCAACGAGTTAAAGTTTGCTAATGGAATTTCATTAAAGTTTAGGTCTAATGATTTTAACGCCCAGCTACTATCTTCTATATAAATAGAACCATAAAACAAAGCTTCATTTTTAAATCGAGGAATGACTTCAATTTGAAAAATCTTTTTTCCATCTTCTACAATTGTACCTTTGTAATCGTAGGTGTAGCTCAAAGAAGAAGTACTTGCCAATGGAGAAATAAAATATTTAGAGCTAACAGCACTAAAGGAAATTTTATTTTTATAAAAATTGAAGTCAGCATCTGAAATTCCAGTGTAAATTAAATAAGGATTCTTAGGTTCTCCTTCTTCTGCCGAAATATCTTCTTCTCCTATGTTTATTCCAAAACTAACGAGGTTATTTATAGGATTTTTTACAGTTGCGTAGTCATGAGAAGCTTCTATAATTTCTTTGTATTTATTTGGGTTTTTATAATATGTTTTCGAAATGGTTTCTATCAAATTTATTTTCTCTTTTTTCAATCGTTCTTCTTTTTTATCTTCAGAAGTGTAAATTTCGCTTAAACTATCGGCTTTGTTTTTTATAATTGGTTCTTTTTCTAAAGAGGCTTTTAAATAAGTTTTACAAGTGTATTGTTCTACAGCATTGAGGTATAAAGTTCTATTGGCTCGTACTTTTTTCATAATAGACTTTGCCCTATCTTTTGTTTTGGCAACAATTTCTACATCGGCTAAAAGGGCTATGTCGTTATCCAAATTGACATTAAGAACGGTTATTTTAGTAGCTATTGTAATTTTTTTTTCTAAGGTTTTATATCCAATAAAGCTATAAACCAAGGTGTAGTCTCCTTTTTCTAGTTCTAAAAAATATTCCCCTTTAAAATTAGTCGTAGTTCCATAAGAAGTGTTTTTTACATACACACTTGTAAAAGGAAGAGCGCTTCCATTTTTATCTTTTACCGTTCCCTTTACAACACCAGCCCATAGGGATTGGAAACATAAAAAAGAAAGAATAAATAGAGTCGTTTTCATAAATAGATAAGTCAATCAATTCAAATTATTTGAAAAGCTAATCGGTTCGAGTATAGAATTTTTACTAGACTACAATAGTAGTTTATTTTATTCTTAATTTAAAGTAAACAATTAGTAAAATGCTACTCAAAGAAAAACAAGTAAGTGCTATTAACCATAAAATATTTTTTTTCTTATCGGAATTTTCTTCTTTATTTATTTGAGGATTAAAATTAGATTTTTGTTTTAATTTTATTTTTTCAAAAACAGGAAATAGTTCAACAGTGTCGGCTTTTGCAATTAATAAAGTGTCGTTTTTACGATTGCTATTCCACCCTTTAAAAACATAGCCTTCTTTTGGAGTTACTGTTATAGGTAAGGGAATATTTTTATAATAAAAACCCTCGAAAGGAAGCGATATGTTATAATTTTCATTAATGGAAACCCACCCATTTTTGGCGTTTAATTTTAAGAAAAACAAGCCGTCTTTAGCCAATAATTGTGTAATTTCTTTTCGAGCAATCTCAGGTCTTTTTTTTGCGAATAATCTAAATTTATCAATGTTTTTTAACCATTTCTCCATAGGAATAGGGACTGATTTTAAATGTTTCGCTAGTTCATTACTATTTCGGGGGAGTTCATTTTTGTATATCGCTTCAAATTTGTCTATGGCTTTTAAAATAGTGTCGCTGTGCAAAGCTGTATTCATTAAATGGGCATATTGATTTATAAATTGGTTTTTAAATTGGTTGTTTTGCATCAGCTTTCTCAAATACATTGTACTCCACGTATTGTTAAACCATACTGTTTGTTTAGAACTCAAACATTTTTTTAGATAATCCCTGTTTACACTTCCAAAACTCAAATCGGTGTCATATAATATCATTCTAAATTTTCCATCTAAATCTGTTGAGTTCCAATATCTGATGTTACCTCTAGAATCTATGTTGTTGGTAAATATTTGAAATGCTCTATAATTAATATAATTTTTCAGGTCTAAATATTTCCCTGCTTTTTTATAAGCGTCATCGTCCATGGTGTCTAGTTTTAAAAACCAGTCGTACATTTCTTTATACATTCTTCGGTTTCCATGTTGCGTTACCCATCGTCCCATTATAATACTGCTACTGTCTTTGTTGGCGTTGTGATTGTAGTATAAATAATGCTTGTTAATTTTTTCTCTTAAATTATAAACACCCCAGTACTCGCCATTTACATAAACTCTAATGGGTTGAAAAGCCATATAGTCTAAGTCTAAATTACGAGCTAAATAAGTATTCATAGCATCTTTAAATCGGGTTTTATTGTAGTCGTTTCCCGAAGTTCTAATTACTAATTGTTTGTATTCATCAATCGGTTTATCTTTGAAAAAAGGATAGTAAAATCGTTTTTTGCCGTATTTTTTTCGAGCTACTATCTTCATCGATTTGTCAGGTTGCCGCCTTGTCGATTCTCCAAAAATCCGTAATCCAGCGAGTTGATTTATAACCGAATTATTTGCTGAGTCTATATAGATAATATGTGTCGGTTTTTCCCATTTTTTTTGAAAATTACAATTTTCCCAATGCCCTGTACTATCGCTAAAAAAAGCGTTAGAACCTTTTGCGTAAATTCCTTTGTTTGCATCCCACAAATCGCTATTGTCTATTGCTAACGATAATACAGGTAGTTTTGAATCGTTGTCAAAAATAAAGCTACGTCCAATAATGGTATCTTTTTTTTGTTTTTTATAGACACATCTAAACAGAACGAATGTTGATTTGGTAATTGTTATTTCGTCTTTGTATTTTTTTGATTTTGGAATAGAACCGTCAATAGAATAGTAGGCGTAATCAAAATTCCCCCTAATAGAAAGTTTAATCGTGTCTTTAGATTTTTTTGATTCATGGGAAACAAAAATAGAATCTTTTTGAGCTGTTGATAATAGAGTCGTAAACAAAAGAAGAAGCAATAAATAATTAGGCATAAAACAAAATAATTAATTTTTTATTTTTTGAATTATACTTTCTATTTGAGCATCGATAAAATTGTCGTAAATAAAGTTTTCGCTAACATGAAATATTGATGCTTTTTTTAATGTTGTCAATTCTTCTTTGGGTAGTAAAATGGCTTTTTTCAACGCTTTTAAAATGGCTTGAGGAGTAGCCTCAATCAACCATCCATTGTTTTGTATTAGTTTACTTGTTGCACCTACATTTGTAGCAATTATAGCATTTCCTCTCGCCATGGCTTCCAGTATTACAGTTGGCATACCTTCTGCATAAGAAGGACAAATTAAAAAATCAGATTTATCCAAATGTTTTTTTATACTGTTTTCGTCTTTTATCTCGCTCAAATAATGAATTGATTGGTGTTTAATTTGAGCTTCTTTTGGTATTGCTCCAATAAAATTAAAGGTAAATTTAAGATTTGATTTTATTAGTTTTTGTAAAGCCTTTGTTAGTTCTTCTATTCCTTTACGTCTTTCATTTCGTCCTATAAAAGTAATGGTTGTCGGAGTCGATAAGGAAATTGTATTGGAGGTTATCCAATCTTTTTTTAAGCCATTTGATTGCTCTATTATTTTTGATTTTGGAACTCCTAGTCGATTTAGTATGTTGTCAATTTCTCCTCCAAATGACAAAACATAATTAGCCTTTTGTACCGACTCTTTTATAGCTGGTCTTAGCAGATAATGACTTAATTTCACTTTTAAATTAGGAGCTTTTTGATACATTTCGTACCCGTGTAAATTTAAAAGAACAGGAACGTTTTCTTTATTGTTGAAAAATGAAAAAGCGACCAAACCATTGGCATAAATTAAATCATAGTCAGTTAAACGATTTCCAACAATCGCTTTTACTTTTTTAGAATATTCTTTATTTTCTTTGGTGTAATGACCTGGTAATTTTCCAAGGTAAAGAAAGGGGACGAAAATAAGATTTATTAATTTTAACTCATCTTTTGAAAAGGTGGTATTGTTTTTTTCTTTAAAGTTTTCTTCGCCTGTGCGTCCACAATGAACCAATGTAACTTGATGTCCTTTTTTTACTAAAGATTTTACCATGGTTACCGCAAACTTTTGCATTCCACCAGTTACAAATGGAGCAATTCCATCTGTTATAAATAAAATATTTAGTTGCTGATTCTTCATTTTAGTTTACTAGACAAAGGTAATAAAACTAGGACGTTTTTTTTAGTTTAAATGAAGGTAAAAAAAAAGTCTTTAAGCTAACTAACTTAAAGACTTTTTTTTAAAAGAAATATTTTAGTTGAATAAACCTCCTAACATTCCTTTGGCAGCATCAATAGCACCATCTTTTCCTCCAAACATAGACAGCATACTAGAAGTGTCGCTTGCGTCTGTTTCTTCATTCTTATTTGTAACCATAGCTATGATTTTAGGAATCAAAGCCGTTGCTATTGCTCCAGCTCCGTTTTGATCTAAACCTAATTGATCAACCAATTTTCCTACAAAATTATTCGT
Source organism: uncultured Flavobacteriales bacterium (assembly GCA_947311095.1). Lineage (GTDB taxonomy): Bacteria > Bacteroidota > Bacteroidia > Flavobacteriales_D > Parvicellaceae > S010-51. The sequence continues at coordinate 2,660 of CAMZKF010000047.1, read as the reverse complement.
TAATGATTCTTGTAAAGAATTTGCAGAGCTATTGTTACTTCCTTTAGAGAATAAATTCATAACAGTATCCATAGCTCCCGAAGCTAGTTGATTACTCATTACTTCTTTTGCTGATTCTCCTGCGATATTTGCAATGTCTCCAGCCTTTGAAGAATCTAATCCTACTTGGTTTAATAAATCTGCTGGTATTTGGTCTTTAAGACCTCCTAATAATGAACTTAACATATTTTGATATTATAATTTAAAGTTAATAATAGTTTAACTTTTTCTAGCTACTAAATTACAAAAAAAACAGAGGAGGTTGGATTAATTTTTAGTTAAATTTTGATAGTGTCTGTTTTTTAGTTTGTTTTCATTATTGTAGTTAGGTTAATGTTAACATTGTAAATGTTGATAATTAAACAGTGTAGCAGTGAGATTCAAACTTTTTTTTTATTATTTTTGAAGTACTACACATTATATTATAATAAGAGATTAAAAACATAAGTCAGTTATGTCGGATCAAGTTAAATACACCGAAGACAATATTCGTTCATTAGATTGGAAAGAGCACATTAGAATGCGCCCAGGAATGTATATTGGTAAGTTAGGAGATGGTAAATCAGCAGATGACGGAATTTACATTTTAGTAAAGGAAGTTATGGATAATTCCATCGATGAATTTGTAATGGGCAATGGGCGGAAAATCATATTAAAGTTGAAAGAAGGTTCTGTTTCTGTTCGTGATTTTGGTCGTGGAATACCTTTAGGGAAAGTAGTAGATGTCGTTTCTAAAATGAATACTGGAGGGAAATACGATTCCAAGGCATTTAAAAAATCAGTAGGTTTAAATGGAGTAGGTACAAAGGCGGTTAATGCTTTGTCATCTTATTTTAAAGTTCAATCGTTTAGAGATGGGAAACAAAAATCAGCAGAATTTTGTAGGGGAGAATTGATTAAAGAATCTGATTTACAAGATACAGAAAAAGAAAATGGAACTTATGTAAAGTTTGTTCCAGATCAAGAAATATTTAAAAATTACAGTTATAAAATTATATACCTAGAAAAACTGTTTTGGAATTATTGTTATCTAAATAGAGGGTTGTCTATTCATTTTAACAGTAAACGCTTTTACTCTAAAAATGGGCTGAAAGATTTATTGGAAAACAATATGGACGGAGACCCTTTATATCCAATAATTCATTTAGAAGGAGAAGATATAGAAGTTGCTTTTACTCACGCCAGAAGTTATGGTGAAGATTATTCATCGTTTGTCAATGGGCAACACACAACTCAAGGAGGTACGCATCAAACAGCATTTAGAGAAGCTGTAGCTAAAGTGATTAAAGATTTTTATGGAAAATATGAATCCGTAGATATTAGACAATCCATTGTAGCAGCTGTAAGTATAAAAGTAATGGAACCTATTTTTGAATCGCAAACAAAAACAAAGTTAGGTTCTTTGGAAATAGAGACAGGAGGGAAGTCGGTTCGAGCTTTTATTATGGATTTTTTGAAAGAAAAATTAGATAATTATTTACATAAAAATCCTGAAGTAGCCCAAGTTTTAGAAAACAAAATAAAACAATCAGAGAAAGAACGTAAAGAGTTAACAGGGATTAGAAAAATAGCCAGAGAAAGGTCAAAGAAAGCGAATTTACACAATAAGAAATTGAGAGATTGTAAGATTCATTTTAACGACTTAAAAAATGAAAGAAGAGAAGAATCATCTTTGTTTATTACCGAGGGAGATTCGGCAAGTGGCTCAATTACAAAGTCAAGAGATGTAAAAAGTCAAGGCGTATTTAGTTTGAGAGGTAAACCTTTAAATTGTTACGGATTAACTAAAAAAATAGTTTACCAAAACGAAGAGTTTAACTTGGTTCAAGCTGCTTTAAATATAGAAGATGGACTAGAAGGTCTTCGGTATAACCACGTGATTATAGCTACCGATGCCGATGTCGATGGAATGCATATCCGTTTATTGTTGTTAACTTTTTTCTTGCAATTTTTTCCCGATTTAGTAAAAAAAGGACACGTAAAGATTTTACAAACACCACTGTTTAGAGTTAGAAACAAAAAAGAAACGATTTATTGTTATTCGGACGAAGAAAGAAAAGACGCAATAGAAAAACTGGGTGCAAAATCTGAAATTACTCGATTTAAAGGTTTGGGAGAAATATCTCCAGATGAGTTTAAACATTTTATAGGCGAGAATATTCGATTAGAGCCAGTAGTGGTTGATAAAAATCAAAGTATAGAAGAAATTCTAACATTTTATATGGGGAAAAATACTTCAGACAGACAGAACTTTATTATCGAGAATTTGAAATACGATGAAGAAATTGATTTGAAAAAATAATAAGATGAAAAAAGGTTTATTAATCATAATAATTTCTTTCTTTTTTGTTGCTTGTAACAATAATGAGAAAACAGTAAAAGTTTCGAGTACCGCTGAAGAAATGGGCGAAACATTATTTAATGCGATTGTAGAAAATGATATACCATTGATTAAGCAATATTTTGCCACAGCGTCAGATATAGATGAGTTATTAGCTAAAAGTAGCTTATCTGAAAAGAAGAAAATAAAGAAAAGGAAAAAGTATATCGATAGAATTTCGACATTAAAAGAAAGCATAGATAAAGATTTGAAATTAATAAAAAGTAAAGAAAATATTGAT
>CAMZKF010000046.1 GCA_947311095.1 uncultured Flavobacteriales bacterium | reverse complement strand
TTTATTTTTCTGTAAAAAAGCAGCCACTTTTTCAGCTAATAAAATCATAATAACACCACTCACAACTATTGCTGTTCCCATAATCATCATTTTAACAAGACTACCATCTAAATCTCTTGTTAATCCTATTGCTGCCAGTATAGAATCAAAAGAAAAGACCAAATTCATTACTACAATCATTGCGATTACTGCATTTGCTGATTTTTGTTTTGTGTTACTTTCTTCTTGACTTGTCTCCATCGCAATTAAGTGCCATATTTCTTTAATTGAAGTATGTAATATAAAAGCTCCTCCTAGCAAAACGATTAAACTGTGAATATTAAATTGACCTGTAAATATTCCTTTAAATGACGGAGAATAAACAGGATCTTGAAAGAAATCTATTAAACTAACCAATATAAACAACAACGCTATTCTTAAAATTATTGCGATACCGATACCTAATCTTCTTACTCTTTTCTGTTCCTTTTCTGGCGCTTGTTTTGACTCTAAAGAAATGTAAAGTAAATTATCTAATCCTAAAACGGTTTGCAATAGAATTAATAAAATTAATGTGATTAAATTTTCTACTGTAAATAATTCTGTCATTTTATTATTGTTTTTTTTGTAAAATTAAAATTATTCAAGATATAATATGTTAGATTATTCTTAAATAAAATGAGTTTTTTGTTTTAATAAATTACTGTTGCAATAAAATCGCTTCTAATTTTTCTGTTGATTGTTTCCAGCTGTATTTTTCTTTAACAAATTCTCGTGCATTTTTACCAATTTCAAGTCTATCAGTTTTATTTGCTAATAGTTTATTTATTTTATCAGAAAATTCGTTTGCTGAATCAGCTATAAAAATACTCGTTTCATCACTCGCTCTTAATGATTTATTTGCAAGAGAAGTTGTAACACAGGGCAACTCCATAGCCATGGCTTCTAATAATTTATTTTGCAATCCTGTACCTATAAATAAAGGTGCTACAAAAATTTTAGCTTTTGAATAGGCTTCTCTAATGTCATTCAACCATCCAGATATTTCTACTTGTTTTCCCTTTAATTTTAGAACTTCTTTAGCAGGGTTTGCTCCAGCAATTAGTACTTTAATTTGAGAAGGTAATAGAGGAAGTATCTTTAATACTAAATATTTAACAGCTTCAACATTGGGAGCATAACTCATATTTCCAACAAATATTATGTCGTATTCTTTACTTTCCTCTGTTTTTTGTTTAAAGAACTCAGTATCTATTCCATTAGATATAATTTCTATTTCATTTCTTTTTTCATGTAATATCCATTTCCTATCTTCTTTGGAAATAATGGTATGCCTTTCAAAATAATCGAATATTAAATGTTCGTATTTTAACAAGCGCTTAGATTCATCTTTAAACACAGGCTTTAATAGTCCTGCTTTTTCAATTCGTCTTTCAATCCCTTTAGAAAAAGCATCCATGTAATCTATTGTTTTGATTATATTGTGTTCTAGCTTTACATATTCAGCTGTTCTAATGAGTTGGCAAAATATTCTATCGGGGTTAAATTCTCTGATTAATCTTTTTACTTTTCTATGAGCTTGAGCTTGATAAAAATAATGAACCTGATAAGGTTTTGAGGAAAAAAAGGCTTTTAAAAGATTAAAATATATTTTACTTTTCTGGAGTTTTATTATGCTTAATTCTGTACAAATATTACTTAACTTTTCGATGTCATTATCAGATGTATTATTATCGTCTAAACAACAAAGATGTACCGTGTGCGATTTAGAAAGCTCTTTTACTTGATGATATATCCTCAATTTATCGCCTTTATCTAATGGATACGGGACTCTGGAAACAATAACAAACAATCTCATTTTAAAACCTCTTTATAAAAACTAGTCAACTTACTGTTTATAAGTTTATTACCATACCTCTCTTTAACTAATAGTCGAGCATTAACACTTATTCCTGTCAACCTATCTTTATCTTCAAACAACCACTCTAACGCTTCAACAAACTCTTTGGGATTGTCTGCTATTAATATGTTTTTTCTGTTCGAATAGCTAATTCCTTCTGCTCCTATTGAAGTTGAGATAACAACTCGTCCTAGCGCCATTCCTTCTATAATTTTTATTCGCATACCTCCAGCAGACAATAAAGGAACAATCATAATAGAATATTGTTTTATAAAATCATTAGAAACAGAAACTTCCCCATGATTGACAATATTATTATTTTTAGAATTTAACAACCATTGAGGCATATTTCTTCCTGCTAAATGAAATACTAATTCTGGAAAACTCTGTTGAATTTTAGGCCATACTTTTTCTGAAAACCATGCTATTCCTTCTAAATTTGGTTTCCAATCCATTGAACCTATATGAAATAAATCGGCATGAGAAGAGTTTAGTTTCTCGAACTTAAATTCGGATAAATCAACACCAAAAGGTATGGTAACAATGGGTTTATTACAACCTAAAGCTTTATATTTTTTTCCATCTTCATTTGTGATAGAAGCTATTCCATCTACTTGATTTATGATTGTCGTCTCGTACTTCTTTAGTTGATTCGCTAATATTTTTAAATAAACTTTTTTAGCCTTATTTGTTGTACTATTCGCTAATCGTTCCCAAATCATATATTCTAAATTGTGAGACCTTAAAATAACTTTAGCTTTAGAATGTCTTTTAATTGTTCCTAAATAAGGGGTCATAAATAGACTTTCTAAATGAATTATTTCAAATTCTTCTTGCTCTAATAATTTACTTAGCAATCTGTCAAAATCTGGAGAAAAAAAACGGCTAATATTATAAGAGTCTGCTGTTACCAAATTAGAAAATGCATCTACAATGTTCAATTCTGTATCTACAAAAACACCTTCGATTCTTGTTTTTTTTAGAAAATCTTCATCTATTTTATTTTTCAAAAAAGGGTGCTTAATTGTACTTATAGTCAACACTTTAACATCTATTTTATTTTCTAAAAACCCTTTTGTTAGATTATTCATAGCTATACACCCTCCATCTATGGCTGGCTGTGGTGGCTTATGACACAATTGTAGAATCTTCATCCTTTTTTATTTTTTTTAACTCGTTCTATTAAGCGAATGTAAAAATCCATGTCGAATAGTTTTGAATCGTTATTGGCTGTAATAAATACTATTATAGTTACTGGCGTTAATACTATAGCACTCAGCCACATTCCTATTAACGGAGAAAGCGCTCCGTCAACTGCTAATTCTTCCCCTGCCCTAGTAACTATAAAATAAAACAAGAATAAAATTATACCTATAAGAACAGGTATTCCTATTCCTCCTTTTTTTACAATAGCTCCTAAAGAGCTTCCTAAAACAAGCAACATTAGACAAGCATACGATAAAGTAAATTTTTGATGCCAACTGATGTCTTTTTGTCTCAAATACCTTTTCGCACTTTCTTTCAATGCCAAAGGTACTTTTTGACTTGAGATTAGACCTCTAGTTAAATCTAATGCTCTTACTATATTTTGCTTTTGAGAGACGCTATCAAGTGCCGAAAAATAATTAACAGTAGGTACTATCGTATCGATATTTAGCATGGTTGAATCGCTTCTTACTTTTGTAATCGCAAACTTGTTTTTTGTAATATTATATTGAGACTCATCTCTTTTAGCATATTCTTTAACGGCAGAATCTCTAAGAGTTTTTAGTTGACTCAAAGATAGAAATTGTTCATCTTTAGCATAAGAATCTTCACTAGACCGTTCAAAATCAAATGATTTTAATTTCACTTTAAGTGTTGCTTTTTCAAAATAATAGCGCATAAACGGCAATTTCGAATCTTCTACTGCATCGCTACTCCATTCTTGAAAAATAAATCCATCGTACAAATCTAGAAGCATGTACGAACTGTTCTTTGGATGAGTAATTGAACCTCTTTTTGCACTAATTACTCGTTTATAATCTCTAGGATCCTTTGAATAATCTTGAGAAGACTTCATTTCTGAATAATCATATATCAGTAAATCTAAAAATTCTCCGTCTGATTTTTTCTTTCCAATTCGAATGTTAAAATCTTCTAAGTCATTAAAAAATATGCCTTCTTTAAATACTATTGAAGCCTTGGTTTGTTGTATGTCATAAATTAAGACCCTCATTTTAAAATTTGCGATAGGCCACAAGTTATTAGAGAAATAAAATGCTCCTAAGGAAACAAACATCATAAATATGAATAGTGGCTTCATAATAATCCCCAAAGACAAGCCCGAAGATTTCATTGCTGTTAGTTCGTTATGCTCGGCTAAATTCCCAAAAGTCATAATTGATGCAAGAAGAATAGAAAGCGGTAATGCTACTGGAACCCAATTGGCAGAAGCATACAAAATAAGCTCCATCAGCACATTCCATTCTAGCCCTTTCCCCATCAAATCATCAATATAAAGCCATAAAAACTGCATATCGAGAATTACCATCCAAATAAGGAAAACCAAAATAAAAGGACCGATAAATGCCCCTACTACTACTTTTGATAATTTATTCAATTCTTAATTGGTTTTAATGCTTATCCGCTTGTTTCCCCAAGACGGAAAAAAGTGTTCTTAAATTTCTCAATGTTCTGTGTCTTCAAGCCAGACAGGCTCTTCATTTTTTTCTTAGTCAAAAAAACGAAGCAAAAAAGACAAGGCTAAAAAT
>CAMZKF010000045.1 GCA_947311095.1 uncultured Flavobacteriales bacterium | reverse complement strand
GTTTCGTAATTATCTATAAAAATAGGATTAAATGCAAATATAAGTGTTAAAACAGGTAGTACAATAATTAAACTTAACCACGAATTTATACCTCCTTTACTTTTTCTAATCATTAGATAAGTAACAATTAAAATAGGGAGCAAAATTATAGAACTTATTTTATAAAACATGAAAAACATGAGTGTTTGGTTGGTTAAAACATTATTCCAACCTAAAATAGCGTCTAATATGTAAATTACAATTAGTCCTAAAAACAGCTTTGAGACCACTGTTCTTTTCACCCATTTTACAACGAGTAATATTCCTACGATAATTTCTAAAGCAACAAACAAACGATTGAAGAGAGAAACTGTAATACAATTTCCATATCCACTTTCGATTATTCTAAGGTCAAAATTAGTTAATGAATTAATTACCCTGTACTCAAAATAAAGCTTTCCTAGAGCAGAGATAATTAACAGTACTGCGGAAATATAAATGAGTATATTATTCTTTTTTGTATTTTCCATCTGATTTTTATTTTTCTAATTTTTTTTAAAATCGCAAAATAGATTGGGGTAATCTGTTATTATTCCATCTAATTTTGTTTCTAATAAACGGTTAAATTCCTTCTCTTTATTTACCGTCCAAGCGAAAACTTTTACTTTTTGACTGTGTGCTTTTTGAACTGTTTTCTTGGTGATAAATTTATTATATATACCTAGTGCATAAGGTTTAAAACTTAGTTGTGCTAACATTCTTCTTACTGATTTTCCCAATCCTTCGTGTAGATAAACTAATTTATATTCAGGTGCTTTTTGATGTAATAGCTCTAATATTACAGCGTCAAAACACATGAAAATTAGTTGACTTTTAAATTCAAAACCACTTACCTCCGAGAGTATTAAATCTACATATTCTTTTGGTATGGGTTGTGATTTATGGTATAATTTTTTTTCTGATTTAATTTCAAATAAAATTGTTTTTCCTTTAAAATCTATTTTTTGAAAAGCTTCTTGCACTAGAGGTTTTTGAGCTTTGAAATGTTCTTGATTGGGGAATTTTGAGTAAAACTTAGAACCGCAATCAAATGCTTGAATTTCTTCTTGTGTCATTTGGTATAGGTTGTTTTCCTGCTCTTTTTTTATTTCTGTTCCATCTGGATTTAAGCAATAATTTTTATCCATAAACTCTTCGTGGGAAATAACCAATTGCTTGTCTTTATTTACGACTACGTCCCACTCTACCCCATCTACGTTGTAGGTCAATGCTTTTTGAAATGCTTGAAGTGTATTTTCTGGCATTAGACCTCTACATCCCCTGTGTCCAAATATTAACGGAAGCTTTGTTTGTGTGCTCATGGATTGAGTAATAATGTTTAAATTTATTTTTAACGAATGGTATTAATTTCTTTTATATTTTTTTAATACTCGCCGTACTTCTTTGGCTAATTTTTCCGACTCTTCACTTTCGAGTTGGTGTCCAAAATAGATGTAATTTCCTTTATCTTCAAAGCGTACAGCTCCTTCTCCTATTATCCAAAAAGAATCATTCATTACTTTACTAAACGATTTTGGATTTTGTTTTAGACTTTCTACTTTTTTAGGTTCTATTTGTTGAGTGAAATATTCTTTTGCTTTTCCGTAAGAAAGAATTGATTTTTTTATTGAAAATTTATCTTCGTCTATTTTGATATATTCTACGCCATATTTTCGCCACAAAAATGTTTTAACGATTCTGTATTCGAAATAAGCCCAAAATATTAAGACTATAAACATAAATAGTTTTTCATCTTTATTTATTTCTTGATCTAGTAGAAAGTAAAGAAAAACGGCTCCACAAAACGTCCATGCGACTATCCAAGTTAGCATTAGCGTTTCTTTCCAACGTTCTATTTTTGTTGATATAATTAGTGTGGTATAATTTTCGTGATTTTTTAGCGAAATTCTATCTCCTATTGTTTTCATTTAGGTTTATTTTATTCTCATTCGCTTTTTTTGCGTGAGAGATAGTAGCGATTGTTTGAGCTCTTTTTTGTTTTTTTTCCTTTTGAAAAACAAAAAAAGCGAGTGCGGATAGCTCGACCTTTTCGATTTTTGAAATCGAAAAGGTCACGCCCTAATTATTAATAGAGAACTGGCTCTACTTCTGTCTCTGTAAATTTAATTCCGTAGGTTTCTAATTCTTTAAGAATTGGCTCGTAAATTTCTCGAACAATTGGAATTTGAACTCCTTTTACTTTTATGGTGCCATTTAGAATCATTTTGGTGCAAATTCCGACGGGTAAACCTACAGTATCGCTCATTGCTGTGTAGGTCTGATCGGTTCCGATATAAGTCATTGAGGAGTGAATTTCTCTGTCTTTTCCATTGATTTTGAATCCGAATTTATGCCACATTACAATCATATCTTTATCGTTTTCTTCTAACGTCCATTTGGCTTCCAATATTTTTTGCAACATTTGAGCAGGTGTAGCATCTTTCCCCATATTAAGAGGTGTTTTGTCGAATATACCTAACCAAACTAGCTTGTCCCAAATGACATCGTCTTGGTCTATTTTGAGGTAATGTCGCAATTTTAATTCTACTGAATCGTAAGGGTTGTAAGCTAATAATGCATTTATAAAGTCTCTATTTGTCATTTCTTTTGAGCCTTCCATAACGTAGGTGTCGTCGGTTGCTCCGAGTTGCACAAATACATTCCAAGCTCTGCTAAAACCAACTTTCCGAAGTGTTCCTCTGAAAATTGTTGGTATATTTTCTAATCCATAAATACTTCTGTATTTTAATGAATCTCTGTTGGCATATCCTTCAAATTTACCATTTCCTTCTACTTCTATTATTTCTGTTCTTCTAAATAATCGACTGTATGGTATGTATTTATATTTATGTTCTTGTATAAATTTGGCTACACCTCCTTGCCCTGCTAACACTACATTTCTAGGATTCCAAGTAAATTTATAATTCCAAGGGTTGTTGTCGCTTTCTGGTGCTACAAGCCCTCCTGTAAAAGATTCGAAACAAGTCATTTCGCCTCCCATTTCTTCTATTTCGTCCAATACTTTTTTGGCAGATAAATGGTCTATCCCTGGATCGACTCCTATTTCATTCATTACAATAATACCTGCTTCTACTGCTTTTTGATGTAATTTTTTCATTTCTGGAGAAACGTATGATGGTGTAATTACATTTTTTTGAAAACGGATACAATCTTCTACTACTTCGATATGAAAACGGGCAGGTAGCATTGAAACTACAAAGTCGCATTCTTCTATTTCTTTTGCTCTATCTGTTGCGTTTAATGCGTTAAATTTGAAAGCAATGCCATTTTTGTATCCTTTTACTTTTTCGTTAGCCAAATCCTCATCCATATCGCCAACTTTTACTGTCCAGTTTTCTTTTTCTGAGTTTTCTAGCAAGTATTTGATTAATGATGATGATGATCTTCCTGCTCCTATTACTAATATTTTTTTCATAATAATGTATCGTCTTGTGTTAAATAAAAGATACTCAACCTATTCTAGGTTTGAGTATTGCTTCCTCTCTTATTTCTTTAAATAAAAAAAACCATATTTAAATTTCATAAATATGGCTTTTCTTTTTATTTTGTACTGTGTATATGTATTTATTTTAGTTCTATTCTTCTTCCGCAACTGCTTCGGCTGCTAATTTAAGGATTCCTGCTTTTTGAAGTAAGTTATACCATTGATATACTTTTTTGATGTCTGAAATTTGTACTCGCTCTTCATCATAATCTGCTAATACTTCTCTCATATAGGATTTTAATTCTGCGCCATCAGCTTTATGGCTAATTACTTCTCCTCCATTTTCTTTATCAAAAATAGATTGAAAAACAACAGATAACAATTCATCTCCTTCCATGGTATAGATGCTAATGTCTTCTAACGCACTGATTCTATCGGTTGCAAAAGCTGGCATTTTACGTCCTGTTTCTATATTCTGTACTATTACGCTATTTTTACTTTGCTTTACTACTGTGTACAAACCTGGTTTTCCAGATATTGCTATTATTCCTGTTAATTTCATTTATTTCTTTTTATAAATATGTTTATTGTTAACCCTATTTTTGATTTTTATATAAACTAATTCGCCTTTTTACTTCCACAAACTTAATAAAAATTAAGCGCTATTTTTAATGTTTGATGACTATTTTTTTAACATCGACTTTGTTATTCGTGTATAACTTTATATAATAAGTTCCATTTTTTAGTTTTTTTAAATCTAATTGATGTCTATTTTGTTGGTTTATTATTTTGGATTCCAAGAGTTTTCCTTCTGTATTATATATTTTTAAGCCCTGAATTTTTTCACTTGCGCTTATTTCTAAATATTGAGATGTTGGATTCGGATAAATCGTCAATTTTTCTTTAAATATCGTTTCTACACCAACACTTCCGTAATATAAAGCATCGGAAAAATTTTCGCATCCGAATTGATTGGCTACTACAATATTATAATCTCCATTTTGAATAACCGAAAGAACACTATCTGAAGCTCCTGTAATCTCTACCCCATCTAAGAACCATTGTATCTGATTGGTTTGAATATTTGTAGCATTTATGTTTTCATAATCCGCTTCTAAAATTGGTTTTTCTGGAATTGGATTTTTTATCGTTTCAAAAAACAAGGTATCGCTTTTACATCCCAAAGTATCAATAGTAACTACAAAATTCTGATTACTTTGCGTTGCATAAATAGAACTTAAGGTGTCTGCATTGTTCCAATTATAAATTTCTACTGTATTGGACAAAGAAAGTAAGCTGCTATCGTTTTCACAAAAAGAGGTATTACCTACCAATTGATTTTCAAAATTATAATCTAAAAGTGTAGCAAAACCATCTAGTTTTCCATATCCAAAATGATTATTAGGTAGCGTTCCTGTAAAATTATCGGAAAAAGCATTGTTTGTTATTGCATTTTTAAATTCTAAAGGTGTCATTTTTTTACATTTTTCTAACAATAAAGCTCCCACTCCCGCTACTATTGGACTCGCCATAGATGTTCCTCCATTTCTTCGATGCATTCCTCCAATTGCTAGTGTTGAATCTAATGTTGCGTTGTTTAAATAATAATTGATTACATGATAAGGTATTGCTGAATTGACTCCATGCCCTGACGCTGCTATTTCTGGCTTTTGTCGATTATCTCTTGTAGGTCCTTTGCTTGACGAAGGAACTATTGCACCTCTAGTTCCTCCATTTTCTGTCCACGTTGTATCTAAGTTTACATAACCACTATCGTTCCAATAATTTCCTACTGTAATTACATAAGGGGAGCATTGAAATGAACTTACAATTGTTTTCAGGCTGTCGGGCATTACGTATTTATGGTTTTCTACAAAATTTAGAATTGAACTGGTATCGCTTACCATGTCTGATATTCCTAAAATAGATGTACTCCAACAATCAAAGCTTCCTGTTCCTACGGCTTCAAATCTAAAATGGTATTGACTCGAATCTGGATTTGGCAAATAAACTTGTAATAAATATTGTCCGTCTCTTTGTTCTGACCAGTATTGAACTGTTGCTAATTGATCATTGTTAATATTTCTAATTGTATCATAATTTACCCCTCCCAAATTTGTATTAATATTAAAATAATTTCCTTTACCTCTGCTTTCAAAACTAGGTGAAATTTTATCGACACCTACTGTAAACAACACATTATTAAAAGCCGTTGTATCTGCCCAAATTTCGAAAAAAGTAGCATTCCCAAATGACGACGAAGGATTGTTTTGAAACCATGTAAAAGTTGTATCATTGTTTACTTCTGTATGTAAATGATATTTCCCCCATTCTCCAGAATTACCAGCAGAAGCGACCATTAGATGCCCTTTTTTACTATTAATAAGACTATCTACATATAAAGTATAAGGGTCTAGCCCATCGTGAGATCCTAGATAAGTTCCTAAACTGGAATTTATAACACAAGGTTTGCCTAGTGAATCTGCAATATGATAGATATATTCGACTGCATCTGCTACTGTACTCAACCAATTGACTGCATTAAAATTACTTTCGACCACTATTATGTCTGATTTGGGGGCAACACCCCTATTTAGACCATTAGCAAAAGCATTTCCACAGGCAGCTCCTGCTACCGTAGTTCCATGTCCATAAATATCGTTATTAGCACTCAATCCAGCCATAATTTCCGTACTATCCCAATCTTGTCCATACCCATATTTTGAAGGTGTAAATTGATTTACGGCTTTTGTCTGATCCCAGATAGCCAATATTCGAGTAGAACTATCTGTGGGGTTTCTAAAGTCGGGATGTTTCCAATCTATTCCTGTGTCTATAAACCCTAAAATTACATTTTCGCCTTGATAAACAGAATTTAAAGGAGTACTTCCATCATATATTGCATTTATTCGATTGTTCACACGCATGGTGTCGTTATGAGGTGTTCCCTGATAACTTCTAAAATTAATGGCGGTTAATTGTGTTTGAGAAAGAAATGTGTTTATTTTATTTTTTGGAAGAGATATGTATTTCCAATTCTGAATAACCCCTTTTAATTGTCCATTATTTTGATTCAATTTTGATTCTATTTCTTTTGTGTTTCCTTTCACAAAAAGACTTACCAATTCTTGGGGATTGGAATTAGAGTTTAAAAACTGTTGCAACTGAAAACTTTTAGGATTCTCTTTCTGACCAAACAAAAATACAATCGAAAAAACAAAGGCTAAAAATAAAATTACTTTTTTCATAGTCTTAAAGATATCAATTTTAATTTAAACCCTTCAATTATTCTTAAGAAAGAATCGTTATTTAGAACAAAAAAAACTTAACTTTTCTCACCATAGCCATAGCCATAGCCATAACCCTGACCATACTTACCGTAATAATATTTCCACTTTACTTGTTTTACTCCATTTAAAATTAAACCTGTATGTTCTATTTTAGATTTTTTTACCATATCTTCTAAAAATTGAACTCCTTTTTTGTTTGCTTTTTTAACATTCAACACAAAATTAGCTACATCTACTTTACTCAAAAGGACTACTCCATCACTTACAAATCCAATTGGAGGTGTATCTAAAAACACATAATCGTAATTTTCTCGTCCATAAGCAATCAATTCGTCCATAATATTCGACAATATTAATTCTGAAGCATTGGGAGGTATAGGTCCACTAGTAATAACATCTAAATTTTCTTTAAACATTTGTACACAATCTTCAACATTTCCATTTCCACTCAAAATAGTAGAACTCCCCTTTAAGTTTTCGAGAGCTAAATATTTATGAACTCTTGGTTTATGCATATCAAAATCTACCAACAAGACTTTTTTCCCCGACATAGCGTAAATCATTGCCAACCTAGAAGAAGTAAAGGTTTTTCCTTCTCCTGGATGAATAGATGTAACCATAAAAACTTTAGATGCAGAATCGGAAGATAGATAACTCAACGAAGTTCTTATCATTCGTAATGATTCTGTAATTGCTGATTTAGCAGGTAAATCTAGCTCTATTTCATTTATTAAAGGTAAACTTCCTAAAACAGGCAATACGGTATTATCTGTTAAATCTTTTATATCTTCATATTTATAAAAGAATATAGCTTTAACAAAAGTAAGAAGTGCTGCCAATAGAAAGCCTCCAAAAATATACCCCAATAAAACATTTTTTGCATTTTGCCCAACAGCCCCCACAACCCTTGCTTTTTCTATTACTTTTGTTTGAGGTACAATCCCCGATTTAGCAATAAATGTATTGGCTCTTTTTTCGAGTAAAAACATATATAATTTTTCATTGACTTGTAAACGTCTATTTATAGATAATATATCTCGCTCTGTTTTAGGTATTTTTTTTACTAATTTTTCAAAATAAGAAATTTCAACAATAACATCTTTTATTTTATCTTCGATTGCTTTTTTTGTATTATTAATATATATTAATATATCTTTTTTTTGAGTTATAATCGATTCTTTTAAGCGTTCCAAATCTTGATGCCCCTCCTTTACTTTATAAAACAAATCGACTTTACTTGACTGTGTTTCATAAAATTTAGCTAATGCTTTTTTCAAATAAGGATCGTTTTCTAAAATATAAAAAGAAGGAGGCATCAAATTATCTTCATCTACATTAAGAATATACTCTTTTAGGTTGTCTAGCGCATTTAAATCCAATTCTAATTTCCGCTTTTTTGTTTCAAACTCAATCAACTGACTAAAATAAACGTTAGATTCTTTCTCTAAATTCAAGACTCCTTTTTGATCTCTCACTCGCTCCATTTCTAAAGTTATAGACTCCAAAACAGAAATAACTTCATCTAATTGTTTTTGGATAAACTCTAGGGTATTCTCATTTATAAACAACTGATTTTCAAGCGTGTATTTTATATACTCATTACTCAAAGTATCTAAAAACTTTTTCCCTCTTTGCGGTACTGCATCTACTAAAGAAATATCTAAAATAGAGGTGTATTCTACATTTTCTATTTGAAGTCCACTCAGTATTTTATTAACCAAGTATCTATTACTATGAACAATGAATTGATAATTGATTTTTGTCCTCTCTTCTAAATTAGTTCCTTTTAAATTAGACTGACTTTTGACATCGATTACATAATAATTGGTATAAGCTTTTTCTCCGAATTTATGTTTATTTTTAATGATATTATCTCCCAAAGAAAATGTCAACTCATAATATTCATTATCGACATAATGCAAATTAAATTTATGCTCATACAAGCTACTTGTAAGCAACGAAATATCGACAATAAAAGGAGCATGTTCAAAAAGCTCTTTAGATTTCACTCTTCCTTCTATAAAATAGGAGACGTTAAAATTTAAACGACTTAACGTTCGTTCAATTAAATCATACGATTTTAATATTCTCGTTTGATTGAGTATATCTCCATAATAATTGTAAAACCCAATGTTATTATTTAATGAATTTTGATAATCATAAACATCATTAGATTTCAACAATATCTGAACTTGAGATTTATATTTAGAAACCTGCTTATAAACTTTATATTTACCTATAGCTCCGAAAACAATTGGAAGTAAAATAAAGAAATACCAATTTTTGAGAAAAGCCTTCCAAATCCACTTTAAATCTTTTGCGGAGATTAATGTTTCTTGTTCTGTTTTTGAATCTGTCAATTTTTTATTTTTTGTTTTTACAAATATAACTTTTGTTTTTTTTCAAGGCAATTATTCCTCAATAATATTTAAGTATCATCCATTTTTTTTCTATTTTAACACTTAAATAACTGTTTTTTAACATAAAGCTATTTGAAATTAGACTTTTATAAGTATATTTGCAATTCAAATATGAATTTAGATAAAAAATATTTTCTTTTACTAGCTCTTTTAACGCTAGTCTCACTTATAGCTTTAGCTCAACCAGCTGGCGGAGGACCTCCTGGAGGACCAGCTGGCGGAGGACCTCCATGTTGGCCTCCTCCATGTGTCCCTATTGATGGAGGGATTAGTTTCCTTTTAGCAATTGGAGCTGCTTACGGAGCTAAAAAAGCTTATCAAAATACAGAAGAACAAGAATAATTGATAAAAAAAAGTTGAGCAAATTGTTCGACTTTTTTTTATTTAATAAAATTCGAAAATTATGTTGAAAAATCCATTCTTAAAATTTATACTCACATTTTCCATCCTAATTGTTCTATGGTTTAGTTTTTATGAGAATATTTATGAACTAAATACACTATTTGGAGAAAACACAGATATTCAACGTAGTGTTTCTATTTACTTGGCTAATTTTTCAATGTTTTTTATTAAGTTGCTAGGCTATTCCCCCACCCTAGATACTACCAGCGATTTTGTAATAACCTCAGTACAGGGAAACTATTTCAATCATGGTGTTTGGATTGGGGAACCCTGCAATGGAATAAAAGTCTTTGGGTTATTCTCTATTTTTATTCTAGCTTTTCAAGGCAAATGGATTCACAAACTGTGGTTTATTCCCTTAGGTATTTTGATTTTACACCTTTCAAATGCCATAAGAATTGCCATTTTGACTATTATTTCGGCAGAAAACCCTAAATACTTAGACTTTA
Source organism: uncultured Flavobacteriales bacterium (assembly GCA_947311095.1). Lineage (GTDB taxonomy): Bacteria > Bacteroidota > Bacteroidia > Flavobacteriales_D > Parvicellaceae > S010-51. The sequence continues at coordinate 2,203 of CAMZKF010000045.1, read as the reverse complement.
ACCACAACATTACATTTCAAGTATTGGTTTACGGAATTATATTTGGGCTATGGTATATATGGGTTAATAAATTTTCAAAACTAAAATAAGTAATGAAAAATATTCCTAAATTTTTATTCTTACTCATAAGTATCTCTATTCTTTTTTACCTTGACTTTGTAAGGGATTATTTTTTTAAGAATATCGGTTTTCAAATCTATTATTTAGTACATCTTTCTGACCAAGGTGTCGCCTCTATTGATAATTACACTGACTCTACAATTGAATATTTTATAAGAGATTACAGCATTAACGAGCTTACTAACTTAAAATGGTACGGAACATTATTTTTTAGTTTAACTTTTGGAACATTAGGAGCTTTTATAAATTATTTTATCTACAAGAAAAAAGAAGTTCTTATCTATTTTTCTAGTATTTATACACTATTATTTATAAGTTCCCTTTTATTTTATGCCTTAACCTATTTAAACATTAGCTATTCTTTTCAGCAAAAAAGTTATTTAATTTCAATGGAAATAGCCCATTTTTTACAATCTTCTTTGCCTACATTACTTTTTTTAGTTAGCTTTAAACTGTATAAAGAAAACGAACATTAAATACACAATAACCTTTATTCAAATATTAAATTAAATACGAATGAAAACTTTAATTAAAACTCTACCCAAAGCAGAATTACACTTACACATCGAAGGCTCACTAGAACCTGATTTGCTATTTGAACTAGCAAGAAGAAACAGAATACCATTAAAATACAAAAGTGTAGAAGAGCTAAAAAAAGCTTATAAATTTAACTCTTTACAAGATTTTTCAGACATTTATTATCAAGGAGCAAGTGTCTTACTTCACGAAAATGATTTTTACGATTTAACATGGGCATATTTAGAAAAATGTGCAGCTCAAAATGTAACACATACCGAAATAATGTTTGACCCTCAAACACACACTGAAAGAGGTGTTCAATTTGACGCAATTGTTAACGGAATATACAGAGCAACACAAGATGCAGAAGAAAAATGGGGAATCACTTCTTTTTTAATCATGAGTTTCCTTAGGCATTTATCAGAAGAAGAAGCTTTTAAAACCTTAGAACAATCTAAGATGTTCCAAAACAAAATAAAAGCTGTTGGATTAGACTCTTCAGAGAAAGGAAACCCACCTAGTAAATTCAAAAACGTTTTTAAAGCCGCTGTAAAAATGGGATATATTCCACTTGCTCATGCTGGAGAAGAAGGCGATGCCGATTATATTTGGGAAGCTTTAGATATTTTAAAAATCGAAAGAATAGACCACGGGAACAATGCGCTACAAGACCCAAAATTAATTGAAGAGATCATAAATAGAGACATCGCATTAACTGTTTGTCCTTTGTCAAATACTTCTTTAAAAGTGGTAAAAAAATTAAAAGACCACCCTTTAAAAAAGATGATGGATTTAGGATTAAAAGTAACCATAAACTCTGATGACCCAGCTTACTTTGGCGGTCAGGTAAATAAAAACTACGAAGAAATTCAAAAAGCCTTGAACCTAACTAAAGAAGATATTTATCAATTAGTTAAAAACTCGTTTAACTACTCTTTATTAAAAGATACTGAAAAAGCAGAACGTGTAGCAGAACTAGCTGAAGTATATTATGAATTAGAACAATAGACTCAAAACAAGAGAAACAAAAGGAGGTAATAATAATTACCTCCTTTTGTTCTAAATACCATTTATAAAAAACGCTCTTCAAAACACTTTTATACCAATTGTCTATTAATTGGTATAAAATTTATTCTTCCTTCTTTCTCTTCAACTGTCCTCTAAACAATCGAAACATAGGTCTTGAATGCGTCGAAACATTAAAACTTTGCTGAAAAGACAACACATTGGTATTGTACTCCTTTAAAATAGAATCGTTAAAAAGACTAAATATAGAATCCTTTAACTGAACATAACTCAACGTAGAATCGTAAATTAACTTATACGCCAACGAATCTTCCCTTATTATTTTAGACAACGTCGGTCTATTTATTGGCGAAATAGCAGGAATATCGATTAAGACATCAGCATAATTCTTTTCTTGTTCTAGCAACTTTTTCTCCACCTCTATATAAATGGACTCCAATATTTTTGGACGAGCCGTATAATATTTCGAGTTTTTTTCATATTTCTTCAAATCAACCCCATGCTTCAAAAAAATCTCTTTATAATAATTCTTAGCACT
>CAMZKF010000044.1 GCA_947311095.1 uncultured Flavobacteriales bacterium | reverse complement strand
TTTTGTTTGATGATCTTCTGAAACATTTGGAGAAGGAACTAAAATACAAGGTTTACGCACCAAACAAAGTTCACTCACAGACAATGCTCCAGCCCTACTAATTACAACATCGGCGGCAGCGTATGCCAAATCCATTCGAGCAATGAAAGGCATAGGATGTATTGAGCCATTCCCATTTTCTTTAGCCAGTTTTTGCATTTCTTCATCATAAATTTTACCCGTTTGCCAAATTAACTGAACCTTTTCAGCATTAAATAAATCGAAATTATTTTTTATACTATCGTTCAATGTTCTAGCTCCTAAACTACCTCCGAGAATCAAGATGGTTTTCAACCCTTTATCAAGATTAAAATAATCAATAGCTTCGTCTCTTTTTGTAGAAACATCTAAAATATCTTTACGAACAGGATTTCCCGTTATAATTATTTTATTTTCATCAAAAAAACGTCCCATATTATCATAAGCAACACAAATTTTACTTGCTTTTTTCGCCAACAATTTATTGGTAACACCTGCGTAAGAATTTTGTTCCTGTAATAAAGTAGGAATTTTCAAACGCTCGGTCATTTTTAACGTAGGACCACTCGCATACCCTCCAACACCTATTGAAATCTGAGGATTAAATTCTTTTACAATTTGTTTAGCAGCCAACAAGCTTTTAATTAATTTAAAAGGGAAAGCTAGATTTTTTAATGTTAATTTTCGTTGAAAACCGACAACATTAAGTCCTTTTATATTGTATCCTGCCAATGGAACTTTTCCCATTTCCATACGCCCATTAGCACCTACAAATAATATTTCGACAGAAGGTTCTAATTCTTTTAAAGCATTTGCAATTGCAATAGCAGGATAAATATGACCTCCTGTACCACCTCCACTAATAATAATTCTATATGATTCCATTCGTTGATTTAATAATATAATTAAACTAGGCTAGTTTTCTGTTTTTTCTTGATTTCTTAGCAGCTTCGTCTTCATAGACCGTTCTACTTATATTTAAAATAATACCGATTGAGATACAAGAGAACAAAATAGACGTTCCTCCCATACTAATTAACGGCAAAGCCTGTCCTGTAACAGGCAACAGGCTAACTCCCACCCCCATATTTATAAAAGCCTGAAAGACCAAAGAAAAACTTAACCCAAACGCCATAAAGCCACCAAACTTACTCGGGGATTTAGTCATAATTTTTATAGATCTAAACAAAAAAATCAAATACAACAACAGCATTCCAATCCCTCCAATTAAAGAGCCAAAATCTTCTATAATAGAAGCATATATAAAATCAGACTGAGCCGAATAAAGGTTATTCTTAATATCTCCTTTTCCAGGCAACTTCCCTAACAAACCTCCAGTAGAGACAGCCATTTTAGCCATATTTGCTTGATAATTTTCTTTTGAATTTCGAGGAGAATTACTCCCATGAAAAAACTCTACAAGGCGAGTTTGCCACGTTCCAACACGAGGCAATAAACCTGGAGAAGCCGCATTTAAAGCTAATAACAAACTAAAAAACACCACCGCACCTCCTATAATTGCTAGCAAATGTTTAATCGCCACACCTCCTACAAAAAGCAACACAAAACTAACCGTAAAAAGCATTGCTGCCGTTGAAAAATCGGCAGGAAGAATCAAAATACAAATAACCCCAATAGGAATTAAAAGAGGTACTAATCCGTTTTTAAAATCCTTAATCGCATCATCTTTTTGTTTGATAGCTAGCAATCGTGCTAAATAAATAACCAAAACAATCTTAGCTAAATCAGAGGGCTGAAACCCCATAATCCAACGTTGTGCAGAATTGACTTCCTTTCCGATAATAAGCGTAATAAATAATAAAACAGCCGAAATCCAAATTCCCAATTGAGATAACCGAGAAAAGAATTTAAAATTAAAATGCTGTAAATACAACATTGAAACAACTCCAAGGACAAGAATAGCAACATGTTTAAACCAAAAAGAAGTCGCATCTCCATCGTTGATTCGATAAGCCAAATTAGAACTAGCGCTCAATGCCATGATGCTAGAAAAAAGAGTCAACAAAATAACCACCGCCCAAATGACACGATCTCCCTTTAAATATTTTTCTAATTTAATTTGCATTTATACTACTTTAACTCTTTTACTAATTGACTAAAATAAGCTCCTCGCTCTTTATAATTTGAAAAAGGACTTTTACTAGGACAAGCAGGAGAAAACAAAACGACATTATTCCTTCTTTTAAATTCATTGGCAAATAATACAGCTTCTTGCAATGAACTTTTGTGCATATAATTATCTACAATTCCTCCTAAAGAATATTTTATATTTGTTTCATAATCGCCATAACAAATTATGGTTTTAATCTGATAACGAGCCAAACGTTCAAAAATAGAATAATCCTTTTTCAAATCAGAAGATTCTACAATCCAAATAATAGGTTCTTTAAAAAGCGACAACGAATAATATGTAGATTCTAAATCAGTTGCTTTTGAATCGTTTATCCACTCTACTTCATCTTTAACCACAACAGATTCGAGACGATAGTTCATATCGGAGAAAGAAGCTAAACTTTTTTTCCTAGCGTCTAATATTTCTTGTTTATATAATTTTGTTTTATTCATAATTAAAATTTTATTTTGACATATCGTACTTCATTTCTTTCCTTTGAGAGAAGTATAGAATTATATAATTTACATAAGTCATGATTAGAAAAACAATAAAATGTAGATAAATCACAAACCATAAAATAGTTAAGAGTAGTATTAAATCGGGAGAAAGAGTACTTAGAAAAACAATTGCGAATAATAGCAATATTGAGATTACAAAAAATAACAATGTAAATTTGGAGAAATTATTTAACCGCCTAGAACGATTTAAAAGCTTAATGTCTCTTCCATTGGGATTCTTCATTACTGAAAACTTAGCTTCGGAATATTTAACTAAATTAAAAACAGCAGCATAAAGTCCAACAACACCAAGTAAAAACGGCACAAAAACAATTTTACCAAACACACCTAACAAGGGAAAAACAGCGACACCAACAATAAACAATCCCATGCCTACAATAGACAGAAGCATATACAACTTAGACCGTTTTATTCTTATTTTCTGAATCCCATTACTAACTTCACTACTCCTCTCTCTTACATACTCTTCCACAATAGTATCGCCAACTAACTGAGGTAACTTTATGTTACACAAAGCCATTTCATTGTTACCTACTGACGCATAAAGAGGTGACTCTTTTTTCTGTTTTAACGCTACTTGCTCTTCTTTTTGCTTTACAGGAGGATAATACTCTTTTTTGTTTTTTTGCCCTTCGGCAAATACTAAAGAAGGTACAGAAGCCGAACTCTGTTTTTTATTTTTTTTCTTAAAACTAAAATTATAACCTTTATTATATTTCCGCTTTTGCAAAAAACCATTATGTACAACGCTACTACTTGTAGAACAAGACGTAAAAATAATAACCACAAAAATCAGTTTTAAGAACTTCATTATAACGAGCATATACATTAACCTAAAAACTTAGTTTTAGAATATATAAAGCTAAACATAAAGCGCTTAATAAATAAGAACGAAAAATCTATTTATCAATAATAGAATGTTGATTGAAGGCTTAAATACGCTTTATTAAGAAGATGGTAAGTTAATCACACCTAAAGAATTTAAAATATTAGCAGCTACACCAAAGCCAATAATTGCAAACAATAATAAGAATACCAATCTAAAAATAGCAGATATTCTCACCCAATTCTTTTCATTTTTTCGCTCTATATTTAGCACCATGATTGTAAATACAGCTGCCGGAAAGACAAAAACAGGAACAACTAACGTCAGCGTAGTAAAAACATAACTTAAGATTCTAGCTCCATACCATTTTTTACTTCTAATCGCTAATCGTTTTTTTTCTTTTTCTGAAATTGTACCATTATTAACGCCTTCTTCTAGATTAGCTTCTTCTTTTTCTTTCTCTTTTTTCTTAGCCTCCTCATTATATTTTCGAGTCTCAGCTCTTTGTACCTTTGCTTGTTTTCGTTTTTCAGAAAGGAATCTACGGTCCAATAATATAAGTCCATAAACTATTGCTGCGAGAGCTAAAACAAAAACAACACTTCCAACAATTAGAAAAACTCCACCTCCATCGATAGCAGCATACAAACTAAAAAGCAAAGCGTACAAACCAGCTCCCAATCCTACACTTAGTAAGGTAATAATATCCCATTTTTTAACGTAAACTGTTTCATCTTCATCTCTATTCTCAACAGAGGTATTCGTTGAATCAGATAATAAAACAGCTTTTTCCAACAAGCTTTTAACCTCATAATCGGACATTTCTAAACTTGCAACCAAAGGCGCTTCAACAACAGGAGCTTTCTCTTTTTTTAATTCAACTTCTTTAGCTGCAACAAACTCAGAAACCTCTTTCCGCTTCTTATTCTTAAATACTTTCTCAGCCTGAATACTTTCAATCTTATCTTTTTTAGCTTTCTTTTTAAAAGACAAATGGTAGCCTTTTTTATACTTTCGTTTTTGCAAAAACCCATTTTGTACAACATTATGATTTGAGGCACAAGAAGACAATATTACTAACACCAATAAGATTTTTAAATTTTTCATTTCTATGTTTTTTATAAAATTAATTGTAAGATTTAAAATAACAAGCCTAAAAACGAAAACAAACATAGTTAAGTCAACTCAACACCTACGCCTTACTACTTTAATAATTAAATATAAATAAGCTTACATTACACTAAAGTAATCTTACTGCTCTTTTAAATTGATTACCTCTATCCTCATAGTTTTCAAATCGGTCGAAACTAGCACAAGCTGGAGAAAGCAACACGTTATATCCTTTTTTAGCCAAACGATAACACAAACCAACAGCTTCTTCAATTGAAGATGCATCGTAAATATCAGATACAACATCTTTAAACGCTGCGTGTATTTTTGAATTATCATTACCAATACAAATGATCCCCCTTACTTTTTGTTTGACCAAAGCATGAAGCATTGTATAATCGTTTCCTTTATCGACACCACCAGCAATCCAGATTGTAGGTTTTTCCATACTTTCTAAAGCATACCATGTAGAATTTACATTTGTAGCCTTAGAATCATTAATAAAATCGATTCCATGGACAGAAACCACGGACTCTAGGCGGTGTTCGATACTTTGAAAATCAGACAGACTTTCCCTCACTAACTCTTTTCTTATTTTTAGAATATTCCCCGTTATTCCAGATGCCATAGAATTGTAGGCATTGTGTTTTCCTTTTTGTGCTAAATCGTAGATAGACATTGTTGTTTGTTGTTGTTTGTTGTTGTTGATTAATATATTTATTTGTTGTTCGTTGTCGAGCCAAGCTCCCTCTGCTAACTCTTGTTCTAAAGAAAAAGCAAAGGTTTTAGCTCTAATGTTTTTATTTCTTAATTTATCGCCGATTAATTCATCATCTTTATTGTATATGAAAAAATCGTCTTTGTTTTGATTTTGAAGTATGCGAAGTTTACTTTCTGCATAATTGTCCATTTTATAATCGTACCTATCCAAATGGTCTGGGGTAATATTTAGTAGGATTGCTATTTCTGCTTTAAACTGGAACATTCCATCTAATTGAAAACTACTTAATTCAATTACGTAATAATCGTGTTTATCCTCAGCTACTAACTTGGCAAAACTATCACCTACATTACCACAAACCGCCACATTGAAATTCGCTTTCTTTAGCAAATGAAAAATCATTAATGTTGTTGTTGTTTTCCCATTACTACCTGTAATACAAATCTTTGTTGCGTTAGTATATCGTGCAGCAAACTCTATTTCTGAAATCACAGGAATATTTCTTTTATTCAATTCCACAATTAAAGGAACAGTGTCTGGAATACCAGGACTTTTAATCACCTCATCAGCCTTATAAACAAGCTCGAGAGAATGTCCATTTTCTTCCCAAGTAATGGAATAAGCATCTAATTCAGACTTATACTTATCTTTCAACATCCCATTATCCGACACCAAGACATTAAACCCTTGTTTTTGAGCTAAAATAGCCGCACCTACACCACTTTCTCCACCTCCTAGAATCACGATATTTTTATTAGAATTTCCCATTCCTATACTTATCTTAATTTGAGTGTAACAATTGACAATACAGCCGCCATAATCCCTACAATCCAGAAACGAGCTACTATTTTTGCTTCATGAATCCCTTTCTTTTGATAATGATGATGCAACGGAGCCATTAAGAAAATTCTCTTCCCCTCTCCAAAACGTTTTTTAGTATATTTAAAATACCCCACTTGAAGCATCACAGATACATTTTCAGCCAAAAAAACGACTGCAAAAATTGGAATCAACAGTTCTTTACGAATTGCTATAGCAAAAACAGCGATAATACCTCCCAGAGCCAAGCTTCCTGTATCCCCCATAAACACTTTTGCGGGATAAGAATTGTACCACAAAAAGCCAATAGAAGCACCTATAAAAGCACTAATAAAAATTACGAGTTCACCTGCATTTGGAATGTACATGATATTGAGATAGTCCGCAAAAATTGCATTCCCAGATAGGTAAGCAAAAACAGCTAAAGTCACCCCCATAATAGCCGAAGTTCCCGTAGCTAATCCGTCTAACCCATCCGTCATGTTCGCTCCATTAGACACCGCCGTAACAATAATAATTACCATTGGTATAAAAATTAACCATGCAAAACCTTTATAACTTTCGGGCAATAGCCAAGCATAATCAAATTCATTCCCTTTGAAAAATGGGATTGTTGTTTTAGTCGATTTACCTTCAACCCATTCAAATGTTTTAGCAGGAGAAGAATCGGAACTCATTTCTTGCGTATAAACAGAATCTTCAAAATAAACTTTCTCCTTTACAATCACATCGTCGCTAAAATAAAGCATCGAACCAACGATAATTCCAACGCCAACTTGTCCTATTATTTTAAACTTACCTGCCAGACCTTCTTTGTTTTTCTTAAAGACCTTAATATAATCATCTATAAAACCAATTAACCCAAGCCATACGGTAGAAACAAGCATTGTAATAGTGTAAATATTATCTAATTTCGCAAATAATAAAGTCGGAATAAGAATTGCAGCCAAAATAATAAGACCACCCATAGTCGGAGTTCCTGATTTTTCCATTTGTCCCTCTAAACCTAAATCTCGAACAGACTCCCCTACTTGCAAACGTTGTAACATTTTAATTAATCGACCTCCAAAAGCCATAGAAATAAGCAACGATACAAGCATTGCTAAGCTAGCTCTGAACGAGATATAACCAAAAAGACGAGCTCCTGGGAAATCGAAATTAGCTCCTAAATATTCAAAAATATGATATATCATTTATTTAATTTTTTTAAAGTTTCTCTTACAATTTTATAATCATCAAAATCAAGTACTTCATTACCAATAATCTGATATGTTTCATGACCTTTACCTGCAACCAAGACTATATCTCCATTACTTGCCATTTTACAAGCTGTCTTTATCGCTTCTTTTCGATTGGTAATCGAAAGTGTTTTTTTGTAATCCTGAGCAGGAACTCCAGCCTCCATATCTTGAATAATAGTTTCAGGACTCTCACTCCTAGGATTGTCTGACGTAAACAAAACCTGATCGCTTAATTGACAAGCGACTTTCGCCATCAAAGGCCTTTTCCCTTTATCTCTATCGCCACCACAACCAACAACAGTGATGACCGTTTCGCTCCCCGTCCTTATTCGCTTAATGGTTTTTAGTACATTTTCAAGCGCATCGGGAGTATGAGCATAATCGACAATTGTAATAATTCCAGTATCGGAAACAGCCTGTTGAAACCTTCCATCGGGAGGAGTCAAATTAGACAATTTAGTCAACACCTCTAATTCGTCAAATCCAGAAAGCACTCCCACAGCATAAGTTACCAATGAATTATAGGCATTAAACTCTCCTATTAATTTTGTATAAATCTCTTTATTATCAATCAACAACAAAGAGCCATCAAACTGATTTTCAAGAATTTTAGCTTTATAATCAGCATAGGAATTTAATCCATAAGTGTAAACTCTAGCCTTAGTATCTTTCACTATTGCCCGTCCCATTTCTTGCTCCGGATTAGTCAACACAAAAGTATCGGCAGGTAAAGCATCAAAAAAAGCTTTCTTGGCTTCAAAATAATTTTCAAATGTTTTATGATAATCTAAATGATCTCTAGTAATATTTGTAAAAACACCTCCAAAAAACTTCACTCCTGCAATTCTTTTTTGATCAACCGCATGAGAACTCACCTCCATAAAGCAGTATTGACAATCTGCAATTACCATTTGAGCCAAAAGCTCATTTAATTCAATTGCATTTGGAGTTGTATGCGTCGCTTTATATATCTTATCGTTTATTTTATTTTCAACCGTAGAAAGCAGTCCTACCTTTTCACCCAAAGCTCGAAACAATTCATACATTAAAGTTACAGACGTTGTTTTACCATTCGTTCCTGTCACTCCAATTAACTTCAATTTTTCAGAAGGATTGTCGTAAAAATTAGAAGACAAAATTCCCAAAGATAAAGCTGAATCATTTACACGAACATAAGTAACTCCTTCAATCAAATCAAGAGGAAACTTCTCACAAATAATACTCGTCGCTCCATTTTCTACAGCTACAGCGATATACTGATGTCCATCGACTTGAGACCCATTAACAGCTACAAAAGCAACCCCTTCTTTTACCATTCTAGAATCCAACGCAAGACCTTTGACCTCAACATTTGTTGAACCTACAACCTCTTTAATACCTACGCTATACAATATATCTTTTAACAGTTTCATTCTACCAATTCTATTGTTACTAATTGTCCTTTATTAATTTTTTGACCGACTAATACCGATTGTTTTTTAACAATACCACTTCCTATTACCTCTACACTTAAGCCCTTCGACTCCAACAAATAAAGCGCATCTCCCAAGCCCATTCCTACTACACTAGGCATGACTCCATTCTGTATTTTCTGTACAAAAAAGTCAACAGAAGACTCTCCCGTACGAGTCTTAACCCAATCATAATCCCCTGCCTTATCATTGATAGGAATACCCATTGTTTTCATTACTTTTCCTAACTCCGTTCTAAACCCATTTTTTGAATACGGCATTTTATTCGATTGTTCCTCAACCTTATTAAAATTCCCCAGTCCATTGGCATAAATCTTATCGGCAATCTCTTTAAACACTGTCCCCGAAACCACTGCCCCATAAATATTTTTAGTAGGACCTTGAATTACCACTATACAAGAATACTTCGGATTATCAGCAGGGAAATAGCCACAAAAAGAAGCTTGATAATTATGCGTATTGTAACGCCCATCTTTAGCTATTTTCGCAGTACCAGTCTTACCCGCTATTTTAAAACCCAAAGCTCTAATATTTTTAGCTGTCCCTCTTTCCACAACCCCTTCTAATGCGTCTTTTACTAAATTTATATTTACTTCAGAAGCTATTCGTTCTTTAAGTACCACAGGTTCAAACTCTTCGATCACTTCTCCATTTCTTGCTATTTTCTTTACAAACTGAGGCTTCATCAACTTGCCATTATTTGCAACAGCATTGTATAACGCTAACGTTTGCAAAGGCGTTATTTCAACCTCATAACCAATCGCCATAGACGAAAGTGTCACCCCTGAAAACCCCTCTTTTAACGTAGCATTTTTAAGCTTTGGCTCTCCCTCCCCTATAATACCTATCCCTAACTTATCCCTCAATCCTAAATCGACTAATCCGTCAATATACTCTTGCGGATTTGTCCTATAATTATCATCTATAATTTTAGCGAACACATTAGACGATTTTTCAAACGCATATTGAATTGTATTTTTACCATACCCACCTATCTTACTATCGTGCAATGTTCTATCGTAAAACTTATAAGTCCCCGTCATATTTACCGTATCGGTTAACCTAATTTTATTATCCTCTAACGCCACTAACAACGAAGCCAACTTAAACGTAGAACCAGGTTCTGAAACTGCCCCAACCGCTAAATTTTGAGTTTCAAAAAAAGTTCCATCTCTACTATTCTTTGTTAAATTTGCTATCGCCTTTACATACCCCGTTTCAACCTCCATTAAAACTACACAACCCTTAGCTGCATCCTGCTTTACCAACTGCGTCATTAAGGCCGTTTCAGCAACATCTTGAATATTGACATCTATACTTGTATATAAATCAGCTCCTGCAATCGGTTCTCTTGAAAGCGTACTTTTCAATGGTTTCCATTCATTTCCTCGAATACGCTTCATCAACATTTCACCATCTTGACCTTTCAAAAAGTCATTGTACCTTCCCTCCAGACCAACCCTCAAGGTGTCAGGTTTAATTCCTTTTGAAGAATCCCCCTCCAACTCTCTATAATAACCTATTGTTCTAAACCCTAACATTCCATAAGGTTTCACACGTCTCATTTCTCTCAACACAATTAAGCCCCCTCTATTTTTTCCTTTCTCGAAAATAGGAAAGGTTTTTAGCCGTCTTAAATCAGCATTACGTAAACGCGTCTTAATTTTAAAATACTGATTAGAATCCACCTCTCTTTCATACCTCAACGTACGCTCCCACTCTCTTGCTGTTTTATAAGAAAACATTTTAGAAAGACTATCAGATAAAGCTGGTAATGACGATTCAAAAAGCTTTTCTTTCACCGTCATTAAATCCATATAAACATTATATCGAGGAACAGACAACGCTAAAGTTGTTCGAGGATTATTGTCTGCAAAAATATTTCCCCTAGGCGCTCTTATTTTCCGTAAAGTAACCGTTCGATGCTTTGCCTCCCTCTTCAATTCTCCTCCATCTATCAATTGCACCTTGAAAATTTGAAACAGGATGAGAAATCCAAATGCAAGCATAGCTACATATACGATATAAACTCTAACGATATTTTCTTTATTATTACTCATTCACCTTCTCCCGACCTACAACTTTAGGTGGATATTTAGATTCGTACAACCCAAAAACTTTTACCTCATCAGCAATTTTACTTTGAAGACTCTCTTGATCAAAAACTTCCATTAGAGATTGCAGCTCAGAATACAACTCCTCTGCTTTTTTTTCTTCTTTACTATATTGATGAACCGTACCATCGACATAATAACCATACGATATATATAGTATCATCAATAAAGTCACAAACAATAGAAACGGCAAATTCTTTACAACTCCAGACGTTGACAGAAATTCACCAGAAACTACATGCTTTATCGGTGTATTTATATTTTTATCTTCACTCATATTCGCTCTGCTATTCTTAACTTAGCACTTCTAGCCCTATTATTTTCTTTTATCTCAGCTTCACTTGGCACAATCGGCTTACGATTCACTTCTTTAAATGGGCGAATTAAATTCCCAAAAAAATCTTTTTCTTGAACCCCTTCTATATTTCCAGACTTAATAAAACGCTTCACCATTCTATCTTCCAAAGAGTGATAGGTAATCACAGAAAGTCGCCCTCCTACCTTAATCACTTCCACACTTTGATTCAACAAATCTTCCAACACCTTCATTTCATCATTAACTTCTATTCTTAACGCCTGAAATAACTTTGCTAAAAAAGTGTTTTTTTTATGAGGAGGAAACAAGCCATTCTCAACAACCGTCATCAAATCGGCTGTTGTTTTAATTTCTTTTTCCGTCCTTGCTTGAATTATTTTATAAGCTATTTTATGCGCATTAGACAATTCTCCATACGCTCTAAAAACCCTTCTCAAATCCGACTCTTCATAATCCATTAAAACATCTTTCGCTGTTTTAATAACATCTCGATTCATTCGCATATCCAACTCTGCATCGAAACGAAACGAGAAACCCCTATCAGCTGTATTGAATTGATGAGAAGAAACCCCTAAATCAGCAAGTACTCCATCAACAGGCAAAACACCTGGTAAAATCCTCAAATGATTTTTCATGAATCCAAAATTTTGACGCACAAAAGTAAATCGCTCATCTTCAATCAAATTAGCTTCAGCATCGACATCTTGATCAAAACCAATCAAACGACCATTTGCCTCCAACTGAGAAATCAAATATTTAGAATGCCCTCCTCCTCCGAAGGTTACATCTACATAAACCCCGTTTTTATCAACAATTAACTCATCGACAGAAGGTTTTAACAATACAGGTACATGATATTTAGTATCAGTCATTATTTTCAGAATTGCCCATCACTTCCGAAGCTAGTTGATCAAAGCCGTCCCAATCCTCACTCATGAGCTCTTCATACTTCGCTTTATCCCAGATTTCCCAGAGATCAACATTTGCAACAAGGACAACCTCCTTTTTGACTCCTGCCCAGCCTAACAACCCCTTAGGTAAAAGGATTCTCTCGTTAGAATCGGCAACTACTTTCGTAGCTCCTTTTTGAAACATGCGGGCAAACTTTCTATCTTTTGCCTTAAAACGATTTAACGTACGAAGTTTTTCCATTACTACATTCCACTCACTCATGGGATATACAGACAAACAATCGTCAACACCTCTAGAAATAACAAAAGTTCCCTGATCTTCTGAAGACAACTGCTTACGCATATCAGCAGGCAAAAGCAGCCTTCCTTTAGCATCAATTTTACAGTGATATTCTCCAATGAAACCAGTCATTTATTTTTCTCTATTCAGTTATTATCAAGCACAAAAATATACAATTGCACCCACATTTCCCCACAATATTACGATTTGTGAATAACTTTAACAAGAAAAACACTAAAATTCTTCACAAACCAACCCAAAAGACTATAAAAACAAGAGTTATTAACAAGTGGGTTTTTGTGGAGAGATGTTAATAACATAATAAAAAACGTCACAAAAAAAACGTCACAAAAAACCAAGTCAAAACACTGACTATCAAAACAATAAATCATCACACTCTTTTAAACAAAAAAACTCCACAACCGACCCACCGCAAGTCCAACAACTCATCATCAATAAAAGATTAACTCAAAACAGTTAATTATTTAGCTAATTATCTTATTTTTGTAAAACCATGAAAAAAAGACCGTTAGTATTAAGCATTGCTGGATTTGACCCTACTGCAGGAGCAGGTGTTTTAGCCGACATAAAAACCATGGAACAAAACAAAACGTTGGGAATGGCCGTAATTACAGCCAACACTATTCAAACAGAAACTAATTTTACCTCTGTTATTTGGATTGACGAACAAATTGTTTTTTCTCAACTTCTCCCCTTACTTAACCAGTACTCATTTTCGGCTATAAAAGTTGGACTAATCCCCAATCTTTCTTTTTTATTAAAAATAGTTTCCCTACCTCAACTGCGCCAAACAAAAATAATTTGGGACCCTATTCTATCAGCAAGTTCGGGGTTTAACTTTAATCACGACTTAACAAAACTAGAAGAAATCCTCAATCATATTTATATGATAACACCTAACTGGAACGAAATTAAAATTTTAGCCGAAACAAACGACGCTACAATAGGCGCAGAAAAACTAGCAAAATTGACAAACGTTTTTTTAAAAGGAGGACATTCGACAGAAGTAGGAAAAGATTATTTATTTTCTAAAAAAGGTAAAATTTACCCATTAAAAAACAAAAGTAATATTGCTACAGAAAAACACGGAAGTGGCTGTGTTTTATCGAGTGCACTAACCGCTAATATTGCTTTAAAATTCCCAATAATAAAAACTTGTTTGCGTAGCAAAAAATACACAACAACGATTTTGGAAAGCAACAAAAGCTTATTAGGCTACCATAAAAAATAGCAACTATTTTACTCATGAAATTTATTCTAAAAACATACCACACTCAGATTACTTTTACACTATTTATAGTGCTAGGAGCTTTTAGATTTATCTACCTCGATCAAGACATACATTCGAGAATGATAGAAGGACTTTGTCAAGTAGACGAAGCTTACTATATATTTGCGGGTTACGATACTTATTTAAAAAACAACAATAGAATTGAAGAAAACGAAAACAAAGAATATAAATTTGAATCTGGGTTTACACTCCAAGCTTTCCCGTTAGTATATGCTAGTTTATCAATATTAGGAAACAATTACTATGGAGCTCGTGTCCCTATTGTTTTATTTTCGCTTTTAACAATAATACTTTTATTCAACACCACAAAAAAAATACTCAACAAGCAATACTTAACTCAACTATTACTACTGTTTTTTCTCTTTTCAGATTTTTATTTTTTCATAAACAGTAGGTTACTCAGCCCTCAAGCTTTTTCTCTCTTTATTATTTCGTTACTGTTTTTTGTTTCTTACAGCGAAAAAACAAACACTAAAATAAAAATATTTACACTAACATTTATAGCTACTATTGCTGTTTTGTTTTTTTACGTATTTAATCTTTTCCTCCTCGCAGGAGTAGGTTTTTTCATTCTTACGTTAGCGATTAAAGAAAAAAAAGTTAATTATATTTATTACGCTTTCGGAGGACTAACTACTGCTATCGTTATATTTATTATCGCTTTACAATTTTCAAACTCAACATTATCTAGCCTATATGACGTTATAACAGAACAAAATAAAAGTTTTAACATCATAAAAGAAAGCCCAACTATTCTTAGTCAAATAAAATCAAATATTACAGGTTTTATCTCAATTATTTCTACAAACTTATTCCGTTTCAACCCCATATTATTATGGGCTTTTATTACATTTTCCATTAATAGTACTAGATTAATTATACTTAGAAAAATATCCGATTCTCATTTACTACTATTTTACACCTTTTTATTCTTAACGCTACAAAGCATTTTCGTTTCAAGTTTTCCATATCGAAAACTCGTTATCTTTTTACCTTTTACTTTTATAGCTCTAGCGATTATTATAAAACAAATAGAGCTAAAACAAATCCATAGAAGCACTCTTCTATTATCAACAATTACTTCAGTTATACTCTATTTCTATTCTTTAAAAATCAACTCCTCTCCTATTTATTGGATGGCAAAAGACTTCGGTTATTTTATGAACATCAAAACAATTTACACTGTAATTATTCTTATTTCTTTTTTAATTCTAGCCACAAGCACCCTACTCTCAAAACCCAAAATAACACTTATTTATTTTTCAATCGCT
Source organism: uncultured Flavobacteriales bacterium (assembly GCA_947311095.1). Taxonomy (GTDB): domain Bacteria; phylum Bacteroidota; class Bacteroidia; order Flavobacteriales_D; family Parvicellaceae; genus S010-51. The sequence goes on along the minus strand of CAMZKF010000044.1, from coordinate 1,040 downwards.
TTTCTCTCATTTACCCACCTAATAATGGACTTTGATTATTTTGTCATTCAAAAAGATTTCACACACAAAATAGCTTTAAAAAAATTCAGCAAAGTAATAAACGACAAAAAATTATCAGCAGGACCTGCCCATGCTTTTTCTTTTTACTCTACTTGTAAACCCGAATTTGTTCCAATTAGTTTCTACAAACAACACACTGAAGAATTGGAAGAAAAATTATTAGAAAAACTACGAAAAGAAGAGTCGTACAGAATAGAACACATCTACAAAACACAAGAAAATTATTTTATTATTGGAGACACTACCATATTAGACAAATCGAGATATATCGTACTCGATAAAGTAACTCAAAAGGATGGCAGATACTCGATTTGCTTGTTAAAAGATTTAGAATAGATACACAATGACAAAAACACTAATCATACTAGGAACAAGACCTGAAGCAATAAAGCTTGCTCCACTAATTAAAGAACTGGAAAAAAGTCCTAGCTTTACACCTATTGTTTGTTCCACAGGACAACATAAAGAAATGCTTGAGCAAGTTTTTAGTTTTTTTGAAATCACAGCTGACTATAACTTAGGTCTAATGACTAAAAACCAATCTTTATTACAACTATCGGCCAATGCTATATTAAAAATACAAGAAGTAATAAAAAAGGTTCAACCTAAACTTATTTTTGTACAAGGAGATACTACAACAGCTTTTATAGGAGCTTTAGCTGGTTATTACTCCAAAATAAAAGTCGCTCATTTAGAAGCAGGGCTTAGAAGCTTTGATTTACAATCTCCTTTTCCCGAAGAGGGAAACAGAAAACTAATAGGTTCTATTGCAGACTACCATTTTACACCAACAGAAATAGCTACAAAAAATTTAAACTCAGAACAGATAACAAACAATGTTTTTGAAGTAGGAAACACTGTTATTGATGCTTTATTAAGTGCTTTAGATAAAACAAGTAATTCTTCTTTAAATACCACATACGAAGAAAAGTATAATTATTTAAAAAGTTATGATAAAACTGTTTTGGTTACAGCACATC
>CAMZKF010000043.1 GCA_947311095.1 uncultured Flavobacteriales bacterium | reverse complement strand
GATGAATAAAATCTATTCATAGCCTTAGCTATGAATAGATTTTATGAAGATAAATAGTAAAAAAAGAAACGGTTTATTTAGCTTATTTTGATGTTCTTTTGGTATAACATCTAGAACTCTTTCTTGTAGTAAATTATTAAAAAAATGCTTTCGATTTCATGCACTATTGTTCTAATAGCATTACCTTATTTAAAAAATTACATCCAACAAATATAAAAATATGTTTTAGAACCTACAGCTCAGTCTATTTATCTACTTTTAGCCTCTTCCCAATAGGCATTCATTTCGTCCAAAGACATTGTTGAAATATCTTTACCTTCTTCTTTTGCTCCATTTTCGAGGTATTGAAATCTTTTTATAAATTTTTTGTTTGTCTTTTCCAAAGCACTTTCAGGATCAACCCCGATAAAACGAGCGTAATTAATCATAGAAAATAAGACATCTCCAAATTCAGCTTCAATTTCTGCTTTATTATCCGCATCTATTTCTACGTGCAATTCTTTAAATTCTTCTTGTACTTTTGCAAACACTTGTTCTTTGTTATCCCAATCAAATCCTACTCCCCTAGCTTTTTCTTGAATACGAGTTGCTTTTACCATTGACGGAAGAGATTTTGGAACACCTGCCAATACAGATTTATTGTTTTTCTTAATTTTTATTTTTTCCCAATTTGCTTTTACCTCTTCTTCTGTTTCGGCTATTACATCTCCATAAATATGGGGGTGTCTTTCGACTAACTTGTCACAAACTGCATTTAACACGTCGGCAACATCAAAAGCATTGACTTCAGAGCCTAATTTAGAATAAAAAACCATATGAAGCATTAAATCTCCTATCTCCCCTTTTATTTCCTGCAAATCTTTTTCTAGTATAGCATCTGTCAATTCGTAAGTTTCTTCAATCGTTAAATAACTCAAACTTTCAAATGTTTGTTTTTTATCCCAAGGGCATCCTGCTCTTAGGTCTTCCATAATTGTTAATAAGCGTTCAAAAGCTTGTAGTTTTTGAGGCATTGAATTGTTTGCTGTCATTTTATTCTTATTTTTTAAACACTTCTGTTGTTATTACTAATCGTTTGGTACTAGGAAAAGAATTAGCGATTATCGTAGCAGACTTGACTTGTTTTCCTTCTAAATTTTCAGTATCTAATTCCATTGTAATAACGGCGTGTTCGCCAACGGGAACTATTTGTTTATCGCTTGTTATTTTAACACAAGGACAACCAACTTGTAGTTCCTGTATTTCTAATGTTTTTGTTCCTGTATTTTTTAAAATAAATTGATGTGTTAGTTTTTTTCCTTGTGCGGTTTTTCCAAAATCATAAGTACCCGAACCAACCGTAAGTTCTGCATATTCTGTCCCTTTTTCGGCATAAGTTACCGATTGAATTTCAATTTTACGTTCCAAAGCAGCTCCTTTACTATAAACAGAGTTTCGTTTATCATTTACATTATCACTCACAAAACCACTTGCGGTATATTCTCCAAATGGAATTTTCACAAAACTTAACCCTCCTCCATCTTTTGCCGTATTATTTAAATAAGGTAGAAATGCTCCATTATCATAAACTTTGAGGTAGTTAATTAGACTAGAAATCCTTCTTTTGGTTAGATTTACATTATATTCTGTTTTTGCCAATGGACTTGCAAATCCTTTTATTGTAATTTCAATTTTCTGTCCTTTTTTTAATTCTATTAGCAATAAATTGGTAAATAAATTCAAATCTGAGACTCCTTTATCTATGTAATGTTTAAACAAATCATCAATATCCAACTTAGCATCTAAAGCCTCCTCTTCTTTCAGCCCTTTTGCATATTCTTCTTTATATTTTGAATGTAAATTGGTATAAAAATCATACGTTTTCAAATAATTTAAATTCACGGTAGTATCCATACTTCTCGGGCCTGGTCTATCGTTATGGAAATAAAGTGTAACGGGTAAATATTTATTCAAATCGTCGAGGGTTACAATGTTTCGCTCTTCTTCTTTCACTATTTGTTTCTCTCCTATAATTTTCACGGTATAAATATCATTACAACAAGTTGGTCCTTTTTTATACAAACTACCTTTCCTATTAGAAGTCAAAAATCCGTTTCGTATGCCCTCCTTATCTTCGGGATAAATAACATAATACATATCATTCCATTGTGTGTTGATTGGCGAAAGCATGTTTTCGGGTTCTTTCAATTCATTAGGATATCCCTGCGACTTAAATACATCAAAACCTCCTTTTCCTAAATGCCAATTAGAGCTAAAATAAAGCGAATTATCTATTGTATCGTAAAAAGGTGTAATTTCATTATCAGGAGTATTTATTTCTAAATTGATTGGTTTAGAAAACGTATTTGCATCTAAAATTTGAGCGTACCAAATGTCTAACTTTCCTTTGCCTCCTTTTCTATCAGACACAAAAAACAAGTATTTTTTATTATTTAAAATGGTAAAATTAGGTTGCGTTGTAGTACTGTTATTCGCATTAATACGTTCTGAAAGTTCGCTAGGTTCGCTCCATCTATTCTCTTTATTTAATTTTGAAACATAAATTTTACAATTATTGATACTATCACATTTTGTAAAGTACAACAATTTATTTTTAGCATCGTAAGCTGTATTTGCACTATGAACATTTGGAACATTTATAACTTCAGTTTCTTTTATCGGTTTTTCCCACCCTTCATTCTTTTTTTTTGCTTTATAAATTTTTATTTTATAATCTGGTGCTGTAACCTCTAAACTTTCTTGATTGGAAGGAGCTCTCATAGAGCTAAAATTTAAGTTTTCTTCACAAATATTTGCTCCAAATTCAGAATCTGTTGTGTTGATTACTCCTCCTATATTTTCTACCCTAACTTTAGGCAACGAATCATTTTTTATTCGACTGGCATAATTACAAGAATAAATTTCTTGCCTTGCTTTCAAATATTCGTATCCTTTTTTGTTTTTTCTATATTTAGATTTAACCTTACGCCAAGTTTTAGACGACTTCCTGTATTCAGCGTTGTACTTTTGCATATCTGCTAACCAAAAAGAAGCATCTTTATAAATACGTCCTCCCTTATCTTTATCCCAAACTTTAGCATAATAATAAGCAGCTAATTCATAATTATTGTACAATCGTAAAGCTGTTGCATATTTATACAAAATATCAATTTTACTAGAGTCTAAATCTAACGCTTGTTTGTAATATAATGATGCTCCATAATAATCTCCTGCTTCAAAATTTACATCGGCATAATTTTCCAACTGCTTTTGATTTTGAGAATAAAAAGTTCCAAAAGAAAATAAGACATAAAGAATAATTACACTTCTCATTGAGCTATTCTTTCAAGATTTTCGACTACTTTAAACGACAATTCTGTTACCATATCTTGAAATATAAACCCTTCAAAAGGTAGAATATTTTCTTTATTTACAACCTCACTAAACCCTTTACTCCCATTTGGAAAACTTAATTCATAATCAATTTTACTTTCTACTACATTAACGCTAGGTCCATCTACTTGCAACTTAAATTCTTTTAGCGAAAACTTTTTGACATTTAGTTGATAATTGCTCTCCTCTTCACTTTTTACTATTTCAAATCCTTTTTCTTTTAACGTCGGCAACAATTCTTCTTCAAAAAAAACCTTATAAATCGACAAATCTTTATTCGTCAATAAAACCTTATCTACCTCTAACGTTAAATTTTCTATTGTATAGTTTTCATTAAAATAGATTGTCTTTTCATAAACTTTTTTAGTTCTCGTTTCTGTTACTTTACTTGCTACTTCTTTTTTGGGAGAGCAAGAAAACACCATTAAAATAACTGCGATAATATATATACTAATTTTCACCATAAATCAAAGATAATGAAGTTCTTTAGTGAAAACAAATAAATATTAAATTACATCAAATTAGAACTGATATAAAATACAACTAAACAAAGTAATTTCAACATCTACACAAAACAAAATAAAGAATCGATTCGGGTATAAAAAAACCTATTTATCAACTTTATTACAATCTTTTAACAAATTAAGTACGCTATATCTTTACAGATGTTTACTTTTGCAAACTTGAATTTATAAAGATAACCGTTTTAATACAAAACAAATGGATAAAAATACGCTTACAGGATTAATGTTAATTGGAGCTATATTACTTGGTTTTTCCTATTTTAACACAAAGGAAATAGAAAAACAACAAGAAGTAGAACTTGCCCCCCAAGAAGTAACTAAAGACAGTTCTCAAACTCAACTAGAAGAAATAATGAAACACGAAAGTGTAGCATCTAAACCTTCAATTACGTCAAAATCGTTGATGAACAGCCCTGAATTTATGCTTTCTGTACCCGAAACAATAAAAGAAGACACTATAAGATTAGCTAAATACATCGACAGTGTTGCTACCATTAAACAGCTAGTAGCTGAAGAAGCTCAAAAAAACAAACTAGAAGGTGAGTTTGGAATTTTCTATCCATCTGCCAATGCTACACAAGAATACTTTACTTTAGAAAACGAAAAAATAATTGTTACCTTAACAAATAAGGGGGGGCGAATTGCGAATGTAAAATTAAAAAAATACCAATCTTACAACGATTACATGCATTCGGAAGACAGTATCCCTATTCAATTATTTGACGAACAAACTTCTAATCAGTCTTTACAATTCTCAAACAATGGGAAAATTATAGACACCAAAAATTTATACTTTAAAGGCTCAACAAATTCAGACAACAATCAGCAAACGCTAACTTTTGTAGCTTCTACAAACGATGCCAATAAATACCTAGAATACACTTACACTATAAAACCTAATTCTTATAATGTAGATTTTTAAATAAACTATATAAATCTTCAATCAGACATTGATTTAAGTAATGTAAACTTAAATTGGGAGCTACAAGGATTATCAACGGAGAAACTAACATCTGATGAACGCCAAATCACCTGCGTTATGTTTCGTTATTTCGACGAAAAAAGAGACTACATCAGAGAACGAGGTTCAGACGAAATAGAACTTGAAAACGCGGTGAATTGGGTAGCGTACAAACATAAGTTTTTTACATCTGCTTTAATATCTGAAGACAAAGACATTACAAAAGGTCTATTAGCTCAAACGCAATTAGAAGGAGATAAATACACCATTGATTACACTTCAAACCTAACATTACCTGCTCGTTCTGTAATTGATTTAAAATTCTTTTTTGGACCTAACGATTATCATTTACTAAAATCATTTGACAATGGAATGGACGACATTATCAACCACGGTTGGGGTATTTTTGGATACGTTAATAAATGGATGATACGTCCTATTTTCAACCTCATTAATTCTTTTGGATTTAATTTAGGCTTAGTTATCCTACTTGTTACATTAGTTGTTAAAATAATTATACTTCCATTAACTTACAAAAACTACGTTTCTTCAGCAAAAATGAGGGTATTGAAACCAGAAGTGGAAGAAATAAACGAAAGAATGAAAGATGCTGACGCAATGAAACGTCAACAAGAAGTCTCAAAACTCTATTCCCAAACAGGAGTAAACCCAATGGCTGGTTGCGTCCCAATGCTAATTCAAATGCCTATTTTATTAGCGGTATTTAGATTTTTCCCATCTAGCATAGAACTCAGACACGCTAAATTTTTATGGGCTGAAGATTTATCGTCATACGAATCGGTAATGCAACTACCATTCACCGTTCCTTTCAACTATGGAGATCACGTTAGTTTATTCGCTATTTTAATGGCTATATCTACCTTAGTTTATACTAAAATGAACAGTGGTCAAATGGCACAACCAACACAACCTGGTATGCCTAACATGAATATTATTATGTACATGATGCCATTTATGATGCTCTTTTTCTTTAACCCTTACTCTTCTGGTTTAAGCTTTTACTATTTATGTGGTAACTTAATGAATATAGGAATTATGTTTGCCATTAAAAACTACATGATAGATGAAGATAAAATAAAAGCAAAACTAGCTGAAAATAAGAAAAAACCTAAAAAGAAATCTAAATTCCAACAAAGAATGGACGAAATGGTAAAACAACAGCAAGCAGCTGCTAAAGCAAAGAAAAATAAATAAATAAATAAAAAAGCGATTTGAATCTTTATTCAAATCGCTTTTTTTAGCTATACAAAATTAAAATGTTGCCAAAGCTTCAATTTATAACTCAGCCAGTAGTCAATTATTCAACAGCAGAACTGATAGAACAAGTCTGCCTTGGAGGAATTAAACTTATACAATTACGATTAAAAAACTGCTCTCCAGAAACAATTTATTCAGAAGCTAAATTAGGTGCTGAAATATGCAAAAAATATAATGTTACTTTTATTCTCAACGACTATGTTTCCATAGCAAAAGAATTAAACTTAGATGGCGTTCACTTAGGAAAAACAGACCTTTCCCCTATTTTAGCAAGAGAAATATTAGGCAATAATAAAATAATAGGAGGAACAGCTAACGATTTAAACGACATTAAACACCTAATAAAAGCAAAGGTCAATTACATTGGATTAGGACCTTATCAATTCACAACTACAAAAAAGCAACTGAGCCCTACCTTAGGAATTGAAGGTTATGAAAAAACAATAGCAGCACTAACCAACATTACCACTCCTCCCATTTATGCAATAGGCGGAATTGAACCAACCTCTATACAACCTATCTTAGACACAGGCATATTTGGAATTGCCGTTTCAGGATTAATAGCAAAATCGAACAACATAATAGAAACAACAAAAAAAATAGTGCAATTAGTTTCTTAAAAACACCTCACCCTAAGCACCCTCAAAAACATTTGAATTAAACATATCTAAAAACCCAATAATCTTTCGTTTTCAGCATAAGACAAAACTATTCTTAAAATAGCTATAACAAATTATTAGGTTTAATTACCTTTGTTGCTAGATTTCACTTTCAAAACAATAAAAAATGCCACATTTAATAGCTCCTTCGTTACTTGCCGCAGACTTTTCTAACTTACAGTCGGACTGCGAAATGATAAACAACAGTGATGCCGACTGGTTTCATTTAGACGTTATGGACGGCATGTTTGTACCCAATATATCTTTTGGAATGCCCGTAATAAAAGCAATAAACAAACACGCTACAAAACCCCTCGATGTCCATTTAATGATAGAAAAACCAGACCGATACATCAAAGATTTTAAAGCCGTAGGAGCAAACATTCTCACCGTTCATTACGAAGCCTGCCCACACCTACATCGAACCATTCAAGCCATAAAATCGGAAGAAATGAAAGCAGGAGTAGCCCTAAATCCTCACACCCCTATCGAATTACTAGAGCCAATATTAGAAGACATCGACTTAGTCTGTCTAATGAGCGTTAACCCTGGTTTTGGAGGGCAATCATTTATTGAAGGAACATACCGAAAAATAGAAAAATTAAAAAAAATAATTACACAAAAAAAACTAAGTACCAAAATAGAAATAGACGGAGGAGTAAGCTCTAAAAACGCAAAAGCATTATTAAAAGCAGGAGCCGATGTTTTAGTTGCAGGAAGCTTTATTTTCAAATCCACCAACCCTACTCAAACCATAAAAGAACTAAAAGCAATACAATAATAATTTGGGCGTCCGATTACCATCGGAACAGGCTATACACTTTTAGTTTTTTTCTATAAAACAAGTATTGCTAAGCCCAAAAGGAGCTTCTAAAGTCGCTCTTTTAGTCTAAGCACTACTAATTTTACAAAAAAAAAGCTAACGTTACTATCCCTATCGCAAAAAAACTAATTACAAAAACAAAAACAACATGATAACCATTATAAGTGGAACAAACAGACCCAATAGCAATTCAGAAAAAATAGCTGAATTTTACAATAATTTAACCCCAGAAGAAAGTCAAGTATTAAACCTAAAAGACTTACCCAACGATTTTGTGTTTGCCGACACCTATGGAGAAGGTTCAAAAGAATTTAACAAAATTGTAACCGAAAAAATTATAAATGCCGACCGTTTTATCTTTATAATTCCCGAATACAATGGAGGATTCCCTGGAGTATTAAAAGCATTTATAGACGCCGTACCTCCCAAACATTTTAATGACAAAAAAGCGGCCTTAGTTGGCTTATCATCTGGACACACAGGAGCATTGCGTCCTATGGATCAATTTTCAGATATTTTACATTATTTAAAAGTAGAAGTTCTTTCTGCCAAACCAAAACTTTCAGGAATAGAAAACTTAATGGACAAAGACACGTTAGTTGACGAAAGAGCTTTAAGCTTATTAGACGACCAAATAAAACGTTTTGCTAAATTTTAATGTACCAAGGAAAAGAACATATAAAAGGATTACCAAACACCAGCATATTAGACTTTTGGCAATGGACTTATTCCGACATTCTCATCAATAAAAACAGGGAAGATTTTAGCTTATTTCTAGTAGCCAAAGCACTCGACCTAACCCAAATGCCTCGTATAGATTGGCAAGAATGTGAATTGCGTTACCGTAAAAAAAAGATTGCCGTAAAAACCTCTGGATACATTCAAAGTTGGAAACAAAAAAAAGCAAAACGAGTACTTTACGACATCGCTCCTAAAAAAGGAATAAATGCAAAACAAAAAGACTCTCTGACCTTTAGAAATAGAGAAGCAGAACTTTATATTTTTGCACTACACACCCAAAAAGAAGTCTCTAAAATGGACATCTTAAACCTTGACCAATGGCGATTTTACATTGTAAGAACTGCGGTACTCGACGATGAATTTGAAACTAAAAAGAAAATAGGATTAAGAGCATTAAATAAATTAGCTACCCCCATACATCACAGCAGAATACAAGCACAAATAGACATACTTATAGACCTCGAATTAACCGAAAGAATGGTACTTTAAACTAATTCGCTTGACATTTCGAATACAAAATGTTAAGAATTACTAAAAAATAGAAGACAATACTTAAAAACTATTTAGCTCTCATATTTTTTTATTATTTTAGAGGTCGAATATATAGAAAAAACACAAATGAACATCACATCAAAAATATTAGCAGGAGTATTTTTAATATCTACTTCAACCAGTTTCGTAGCACAAGGACCAGAAAAAGGCACTTTGAATTGGTACAATGGCAAAAAAGGAATGCAAACAGAAAAAGCTTACAAAAAGCTTTTGAAAGACAAAAAAGGTCAAACCGTAATTGTTGGCGTTATAGATTCTGGTGTTGATATAGAACACGAAGATTTGCAAAAAGTCATTTGGGTAAATGAAGATGAAATTCCAAACAATGGAATTGATGACGACAAAAACGGATACATTGACGATGTGCACGGATGGAATTTTCTAGGAGGAAAAGACGGAAGAAATGCCAATGATGCCCAACTTGAAGTCACCCGTATATTTGCTCGATTAGACAAAAAATTTAAAGGAAAATCAGCCGATGAAATAGCCGATGCAGACAAAAAAGATTTTGAAACCTACCTAGAAGTCAAAGACGTAGTAGAGAGTAAACGTACCGAAGCCGCTATGCAAATGAAACAAATGGGGCAAATGGTACAAATAATGGAAATGCTAGACGCTCAATTTACAAAGCTATACGGTAAAGATTACACCACAAAAGACCTAAAAAAAGCAGCTAAAGACCCTGAATTAGCACAAGGAGCTAATGCCATGATTCAATTTAAAGAAATGGGGATTAATGCAAAACAAATGGAAAAAGGAATGGAGCATTTAAGTAGTTCTGTCAATTTTCATTACAATCCAGAATTTACAGAAGACAGAGACATTATAGGGGACAATCCTTCTGATTTTTCAGACACTAACTACGGAAATAATGACGTAGAAGGTCCAGATGCATTGCACGGAACTCACTGTTCTGGAATTATAGCAGCAGTAAGAAACAATGGAATAGGAAACAATGGAGTAGCAGACAATGTAAAAATAATGGTTTTACGAGCTGTTCCCAATGGAGATGAAAGAGACAAAGACATAGCCTTAGCTATTCGATACGGAGTAGATAACGGAGCGCAAGTTTTGAGCATGAGTTTTGGAAAAGGATACAGCGAAAATAATGCAGAAGTAATTAAAGCAATTCGATATGCAGAAAGCAAAGGTGTTTTGTTAGTTCATGCAGCGGGAAACAGTGCACAAAACAACGACAATGGAGGTAATTTCCCAACACCTCAATACCCTTCAATGACAAGTAAATTTAGCAATTGGTTAGAAGTTGGCGCTTCTACTCGCTACAAAAAAAGATTAGCTGCTTCGTTTTCAAATTATGGCGTTAAAAATGTAGATGTATTTGCACCTGGTTTGGAAATATATTCTACCGTTCCTCAAAGCGAATATTTAACTACACAAGGAACAAGTATGGCGTGTCCTATGGTTTCAGGTGTTGCAGCCTTATTAAAATCGTACTACCCTTCACTTACAATGATTGAAATAAAAGACATAATAAAAGAATCGGTTAGAGACGTTAGCAAAAAGAAAACTCCAATGCCTGGAGGTACAGAAAAAGTTGCTTTCGGAACTTTATCTAATACAGGAGGAATTGTTAATGTTTATAACGCTGTTAAGCTTGCAGAAAAGAAAATAGCGAGTAAGAAATAGGTTAATGTAATACTTTTACGCTTGTTACCCAACATTTAAATGAAACATATTTATAGAGGCAATATTAAGAGTTTAGTTTCCTTAGTTGACAGAGTCAACTAAGGAAATAAATTTCGGTTTTTCCCTGCAAATGAAATTACTCAACTCACGCTAAACTGAAAAACAATAAATTTGAAGTAAGCGAATTGTCCTGCAAAGAAATTAGACAACTTGAAGAACAAGAAGTAAATATTGACTTAAAAGTTAGATTAAAAAGGTAGTTTGTTTTTATTGGATTTTTTATTTTGATATTGTTAAGCGGATTTATTTGGAATGGAAATGTAACAATCAATGGAGACACGGATTCAACACTTTGGAAAAGAATAAGGTTTGTATCAATTGATACTTGTTGTGTTTATTGCTGTTCCAAGTTTTATTCTGACAAAAGTTAGAAATGACTTTAAAAGAAAAGTTGAAAACTTGATTAAATAAAAAAAGTACCTAATCGAGTAGATGGCAGACGGTCGAATGACCGTCTGCCATCTACTGTTTCGATATCGTCTCACGTTAGGAGCTTTTCTAAACACCTCCCTTTATCACACCAACATTACAAAAAAACTACTATTTCGAATAGAATATTCAAATAGAAACTTTTGCATTACCTTTAATAATTTGTATCTTGCAATTCTAAAATTAAAGTGGTGATGAGCATAAAACAAGCACAAAAAAAGATAAGTGAGGAAGAGTTGATTAGAGGATACAAGTTAATGCGTACGGCTATGGCGCTAACAGATTTGTATGAAAAAAATAAAACAATCACAGCTAAATACGTACATGCAACATCAAGAGGGCACGAAGCTATACAATTAGCCGTTGGAATGCAGTTAAAACCTCAAGATTTTGTAGCTCCATACTACCGAGACGACTCTATTTTATTAGGAATTGGAATTACACCTTTTCAATTAATGTTGCAAGTTTTAGCGAAAAAAGCAGACCCTTTTTCAGGAGGAAGAACATATTATAGTCACCCCAGTTTAAACGAACCTAATTTCCCTAAAATACCTCACCAATCATCGGCTACAGGAATGCAAGCGATACCAATGACAGGTGTAGCAATGGGAATACAATACAAAGAATTAACTCAATTAAGCCCTTTAACAAAAGACGCTCCAGTTGTCGTTTGTTCCATCGGAGATGCTGCCTGTACGGAAGGAGAAGTTTCAGAAGCTTTTCAAATGGCAGCCTTAAAGCAATTGCCGATTATTTATTTAGTTCAAGATAACGAATGGGATATTTCGGCGAGTGCAGATGAAATTAGAGCGCAAGATATATCAAAATATGCACAAGGATTTGAAGGGTTAGAAGCATTAACCATAGACGGAACAAACTTTGAAAACTGCTATTTAGAAATTCAAAAAGTAATAAAAACAGTTAGAGCAGAACGTCGTCCTTTTTTAATCCATGCAAAAGTTCCTTTGCTAAATCATCATACAAGCGGTGTTAGAATGGAATGGTATAGAGATGATTTAGATGAAGCTAAATTGCGAGACCCTTATCCTATTTTACTAAAATCTTTATTAAAAAAAGGGATAAAAGAATCTTTATTGAAACAAATAGATCAAGAAGTTGATAAATTAGTACAATCAGATTACGAAAGTGCTTTACAGGAAGAAGACCCAAAGCCTGAAGATTTGACCAAACATATTTTTGCCCCCACTCCAATTACAGAAGAAAAAGGAGAGCGAGAACCCAAAGGAAAAGAAAAAACAGTAATGGTTGATTCTGCTCTTTTTGCCATTAGAGAAATAATGGAAAAACATCCAGAATCTTTATTATACGGTCAAGATGTAGGAAAAAGATTAGGAGGAGTATTTAGAGAAGCGGCTACTTTAGCACAGCAATTTGGCGACAATAGGGTTTTTAACACCCCCATACAAGAAGCTTTTATAATTGGAAGTACAGTAGGAATGTCTGCCGCAGGATTGAAACCAATAGTTGAAGTTCAATTTGCCGATTACATTTGGCCTGGATTAAATCAATTGTTTACAGAAGTTAGTCGTTCTTATTATTTATCCGATGGAAAATGGCCTGTGAGTATGATACTTAGAGTTCCTATTGGAGCTTACGGATCTGGAGGCCCTTATCACTCATCAAGTGTAGAGTCGGTATTGACTAACATTAGAGGCATAAAAATAGCCTATCCTTCTACTGGAGCAGATTTGAAAGGATTAATGAAGGCTGCTTTTTACGACCCTAACCCCGTTGTAATATTAGAACATAAAGGTTTGTATTGGAGTAAAATAAAAGGAACTGAAGGGGCAATTACCATTGAGCCAGATGAAGAATACGTTATTCCTTTTGGAAAAGCAAGAACCGTGATTGAAGCAGAACCTCAATTTATAACACAAGGAGAGTCTATTGCTATTATTACCTACGGAATGGGAGTTTATTGGGCTACTAATGCAGCTAAAAACTATAAAGGTCAAATCGAAATTATAGATTTGAGAACCTTAAACCCTCTCGACAAAGAAGCTATGTTTGCTGCCGCCAAAAAACATGGTAAAATAATGGTACTAACAGAAGAATCCGTTGAATGTAACTTCTCGCTAGGTTTAGTGGCTCGTATTCAAAAGGAATGTTTCCAATATTTAGATGCACCTATCGAATTAGTTGGTTCTATTGACACGCCTGCAATACCTTTAAACTCTATTTTAGAGCATACGTTATTACCAAATGCAGACAAAGTAAGTCACGCTATTCAAACCTTACTCAACTATTAATAATGAGAATAGACAAGTATATTTGGGCAGTAAGACTCGCAAAAACAAGGACTATTTCTTCAAAAATGTGCAGCAATGAAAAAGCAATGCTAAACGACTCTTTTGTCAAGGGAGCTAAAAACGTAAAAATAGGAGATACCTTTAGCATAAAGGTAATTCCTATTTGGAGAAAATATAAAATTTTAGCCATTCCAAAATCTAGAGTTGGCGCTAAATTAGTTTCAGAATTAATTAAAGAAATTACACCTCAATCAGATTTAGATTTACTGCAAGAAATAGAACTTCAAAATAAACTAAACAAAAGCTTAGGCATAAAAGGAAGACCTACCAAAAAAGATAGACGAGCATTAAATGACTTTTTAGAATAAGGAAAATTAATTAATTTGAAAATTGATTATGCCAACTATTATCAGCAGGTGTTTCCCAATTTGTTAGAAAATCATTTTTTGTTTCTACTAAATTATTAAACACAATTGTCTCTTTATTTATCACTCCAGATTTAGCTAAGTTTTTAAATTCATTAAAAGTTATTGTCTTTATTTCATCGTCAATTTTATAAGACGTTATCATTCGATTGGTTAAAGAAATTCCTAAATCTAGTTCCATTTCTTTCATCATTCTCAATTGACCATCTTTTGCTCTACCACAAAGTGTATCGCCACAATCGTCGGCTGACACCACCACAAACTGATTATAAAAAACATCTATTGAAGCAGGAATTTCACTTCCATGACTTTCCCAAGAGTTAATAAAATCTGTTCCTTTCAATAGTATATTATCTACAACCGTTTCAGACAAAACAGTTTCAGCTTGATAAATCCAAACCTTTGATGCATTTGGTAATTCGTTAAATGTCTTTTTCATAATCTTATTTTAAATTCAAAAATACAACATTTTAATTCACTATAAATCGCTGGGTTGAAATATTATTTCCTTCTGTAACTTTTATTACGTAAATTCCTTTACTAAAATTTGAAATATTTAACAGATAAAAAGATTAAATTACTTTTTAGGGTTACCCATTTAAGTCGCATTGTATCTAATTGATTTATAAGTTAATGGATTCTCATTAACCATTCTTTCAAGTAATTTATCTAATATAGACTCTCTAAAATTCAACCTATTAAACCTAAAGAAATACTCCTGAATGTATTGATCTATATACTCTTTTGAGCAATATGAATGTACACCTCTTAGCCAATTTTTGAAATTTCTAATTTGAAAATGTAACATTTTAAAATTCTCGCCATTATCAGAAAGTTTTTGAGTGAAATCAGGAAAAATTTTCATTAAAGGTTTATATCCAGACCATTTGTCTGTGACTATTTTTGCATCTTTTTTAATGTGAGTTTCAAATATTGGAGTTAACGATTTACAACTATAATTATCAATCACTTTTGCATAAGCTCTTCCCGCTTTTTCTCCTCTAATTTCAACGGCTATTACAATTCTTATTTTAGACTCAGATTTACTTCTTCCTTGCTCTCCTTTTTTAGGTGTTCCGATTTCAAATTCATCTACATGAACCAATTTTTCTAAAGGATATTCTTCGCTACTTTTCATTGCTTATTGAACTTTCCTCCTAAAAAGTCAAGCTGTCATCTGTTTGACTCCGTGCCTTTCAGCCAGCCAAATGCTACTAGCTCCTTTCTTACTTGTTGCTATATCATAAGCGACGTTTAGACCAAACTTAACTTTATGAAATAGAGTATTTGCTGTTGGCGATTCATCATATCCACATTTTGTACAACGCCTACTTCCTAGTGTTTTCCCTTTAG
>CAMZKF010000042.1 GCA_947311095.1 uncultured Flavobacteriales bacterium | reverse complement strand
TAATTAAATATTTAATTTTTCAGTGGGCAAATATACAACTAGTTTTTAAAACAAACTATTTTTCTTCCTTTAATTTTTATTTATTCCAAAATCAATCTCAATTCATAAAAATTTACATTACCTTATTAGATTAACATGTCCAATATATTCATGGGTATTGTTGCTATAATCTTTTAATTTATATTTATAAATATAAACATCTACGGGGGCTGCTACTCCATTTTTAGTACCGTCCCATTTACTTCTTATTCCCTTTGCTTCGTAAATCAAAATTCCCCATCGGTCAAATATTTGCAGGTCTAACTCTACTATCCCTATAAAAGAACCTTTAAACGAATCATTTACGTTGTCATTATTAGGAGAAAAGGCATTGGGTACATATCCAAAAAATGCAGGATGAACTATAAAATATTTTGATGCTGTATCAACACACCCTAAGCTATTTGTAGCAACTAAAGTAACCAAATAACTTCCTTCCCAATCATAAACTGTTTGAGGGTTGGTTTCTATAGAGGTTTCTTCATTTCCTAAATCCCAATAGTAAGAGACTGAATTTAGCGATTGATTTACAAAATAAACAGGTTTATTCTCTACACTAGACATCGGAGAGGTGATGAAATTAGCCGTTGGTTTAGCTACCTTAACTAAAACAGAATCTCTAACAAAGTAAGTGTTACATTGGTCATATACATTCACAAAAAAGTAATTTGTTTGTCCTGTCGAAACTTCTATTTCTTCCTCCGTTTCTCCATTGTCCCATTCGTACCTAAAATCTCCGAAACCTCCATGAGCAAAAACACCTATTGTAGCTTCTCCAAAAGGGCAAATTGTGGTATCTCCATAAGTTATAGTTTCCAAAACAGGGGTTGATATTGTAATTAAAACAGAATCGCTAATAGTATTATCGCATTCGTCCTGTGCCGTTACTATAAAATATTGACTTTCTAAAGTTTCTGCTGTTATATTAGACAAAGTTTCATTTGTAGGAATCCATAAATAAGTTATAGTTCCTGCTCCTCCATTCGCTAAGGCCATTAAATCTACTGGAGAGTTTGGACACATCACCGTTGTATCATTACTTACTTGCAGTGTTAAATCATCAAATACATGAACCGAAATAGTCGTACTATCTACAACGATTTGATTGCCACATCCGTCTGTTACCGACAGTACATAGGTAGTTTCATCATTGGGAGACACTTCTATTTCTGCCGTATTTTCTCCCGTACTCCAATTATACACATAGTCGGAAGAACCTCCTGTAACTGTTGGATTTAAAACAACTACACCTCCATCTAAACAAGAAATTTCATCATCATCTGGCATGGTTAATTCTAGAGGTACTTGATCTACAATTTGTAACGTAACTGACAGCTCTGAATCTTGTCCACATTGCCCACTATAAGTCAATGTTATAACTATATCTTCTATTGGTTCGTTTATCACATCATTAATTGTCTCTAATGTAATTGTAGCTGAACTTTCTCCTACTCCAAAAGAAATAGTTGAAGGCATATTTATATAATCAACTCCATTATCGGCGCTCCCTGAATAGGTCAAATTAAATGTTTGAGCTATACTATTGTCGGTACGAGAAAAAGTTATAATAGAATGAGAACATCCTTCTAACAATTGATTTCCTGACAAGTTTCCTTCTGTTACGGCTAACGAAGTAACAGCTATAGGAGCAACACTCGTAAAACTTTGGGCTTCTAAAAACACCCCCGAATCAAAAATTCCGTCACCTGCATCGCCTATGGCTATTTTTATATGATAAACTTCTCCACATTCTACATTTGCAGTTGCTGTCAAAACGGTGGTAAATCCATCATATTGGACAAAATAATTGTTTGAATTTTGAGGAGAAACGTTTCCGTCTCCATTGTTTACAAAATAAGAGGAATTAGATAAATGATTTACATTGTCTATGGTAACAGGTGTTGTTGTACCTGGTATTAATGCTATGTTTTGCATTCCTGAAATTCCTGGACCACTAATCCAAAACGCAAAAACATCGTTATAGTCTTCATTTACGTATTCAATGTATTCTTCTGACGCAAAAACATAATTAAATGATGCTATCGACCCTGTTGCTTCAAAGTCAAATTGTAAAATTGCAGCATTATAAGTATCCGTTCCTCCTGTTAACGTTTCCAATTGACTATCGCCTGGTGTCATATTATCTACTCCTGCTCCCGCTTCATCGTTAGGTCCAAATGGTCCTTCTTGTTCTCCAAATAAAGAGGTCTGATTTAAAACAGTGCCTGTCGTCATTATAATTCCTGAAGGCAAACCTATATTACAACCACTTCCATCAAAATAGCCTATAGCATCTGGAGCTCCTGTGTAAGTGACATTAAAAGCATTTACACCACTTCCCAACAATGTATTCTGAACCAAATCGGAAGGTGTCACATTAGAATTTGTAGCCAATTGAGCGTAAGTCAATAACACTAGAAAATTAAACAATATAGTAGCTATAATTCGAGTCATTTAAAAGTAACTAAATCAATTTGTTTTTAAGTAATAACGAATACCAAAATTAGCACTCAGCATTTGCGCTTTTTTATTTAAAATGTAATTCTGTTTTGTAATATTGTTTATGCTTTTTGTGTAATTAACTTCTCCAAAAACATCAAAATAGTTAGAAATTTTCACACTAGCAACCACTGCGGCTAAAAATGAAAAATAATTTTTCTTTAACATTTTATTTTTATTGTCTAGCAAAGCTGTTTCTATATTAGAGTTATAATAAATATCTATTTCTTCTCCATTGTTATATTTTCTAAGGTAAGTTCCTTTTGAACTTAACAAACGACTATAAACTCCGCCGCCTTGAACGATAATTGAGTATTTTTCGTTTTTAAATTCATATCCTATTCTCAATGGAATCGAAACGTATTTATAAGTATTGTATTTATCTTTCTCCAATCTGTTAATCAATTCTTTATTGTTTTCAGTATAAAAAACATAATGTGCTGAATCTTTATCTTGAATTTGGACTCCACTAATTTCTGTCAAATCAAAATAATCTAATACCGATTCACTATTTATCTGTTCATATTTATACATTGGCTTATAATCTCTAAGGGTAGTAAGTTTTAGTCCACCAGAAACTACTATGTTTTTCTTTGTATAATTTAATCTAATTCCTCCATTTACTCCACTATTCACAAATCCTTTATTACTATAAAAATCCCATTCTTTTTTATCGTATTCTGAACTCAATTCTTTTTCATTCAAACTACTCACTACCTCTAACTGATTGAATGGTGTTAAAAAAGCATCTAAAGAAAAAGTTCCTTTATCTTTCACATAATCAAAGTCTGCCACTCTGTTTTCAAAGCTATAATCAACAATATTAGCCTTTATATTGGATGTCATTGGAAAAGGTTTTCTAGCTAAATTACAATATTTTAACTCATTTGACGCTTCAAAATTAATTTTTTCTTCTTTTATATTCCTTTTCAAATCTAAAGCAGTCGCTAAATTACCTGTTTTTTTCTCATCTTGTTTTTCCTGCTGTTCTCTTTTATTGTAGGCTATTTTTTCCTCTTTTGTTTTATATTGATTAGCGTCGTCATATTGATTAGAAGGATTAGGAATTAAATTACGTTCAATATCTTTTTTATTCCCTTCACCATTTTGCTCCTCTAATTTTCTATTTTCAACCTCATTTACAACCTTCTTATTATTCAAATCTTTTTTAGCATTGATTTGCTTTTTATTTACATTACTAGTATTTACAGCAATACGCTCTTCTTTTTCAGAACCTAAAGCGATATTACCTACTGTTCCATCCCTCAAATCTTTAGTATTCCAAAAAGGAATGCTCACTGTTCCCAACAGCAATATAGCCAACAATACTTTTGTTTTGTGAAAAAACCAAATATTCATTACCAACATCTTCCTCTTCAACGAATTTGCTACATTCTCGGAGGGAGTAACAGTATTGTTTCCAATACTATCTTTTATCATTTTATCAAACGCTTCGTTATTCATTATATCCCAATGTTTTTTTTATTTGTTTTCTAGCTTTAGAGAGCTGTGATTTCGACGTATTTTCTGAAATTGACAATATCTCTGCAATTTCTTTATGCTTATAACCTTCCATTACATAAAGGTTAAAAACCGTCTTATATCCCAAAGGTAATTTATCCAATGCTTTTAATATTTTCTCTTGTAAAGTTTGAGCTTCATCATCATTACTTTCTTGCTCTCTTTCTATTTTAAGATGATAATCGGCTATATTTTCAGTAAAATTATGCTTCTTATTTTTCTTTATCAAGCTCAACGTTGTATTCACTACAATTGTCTTAATCCAAGTTGTCAACGAGCCGTCCCTTCTCCCCTCAAATTTTACTATATTTTTATATATTTTCACAAAAGCATCTTGCAAAGCGTCTTCTGCTTCATCTTTATTTGTTGCATAACGCATCGCAATACCGAGCATAGCGTCACAATAACGATTGTACAATTCGTTTTGAGCAAACCGTTTTCCTTGTTTGCAACCCGCTATAATATCTTCTTCTGTAATCACCTCTGGTTTTGCAAGATAATTAACAAATTTAATATTCTCAAAGGAATCTATATAATCCATCTATTTTATTGACTCTAAATATCTGTTTTGGTTGCTTTTAATTTAAACTTAACCTCCAAAAAATAGTTTTTTTTCCCTAAATCACACTTTTCCCTCCTCTTCTTTTTATTTTCAGGGCGTTTAAACAAGCTATCCGTTTATAGTTTTTGTTTTTTACAAAAGTACACTAAGCCAAAAAGGAGCTCATAAAATCGCTCTTTTCAGCCAAGTTTTACTAATTTGTTAAAACACAAAAAGCTACCACTTCTATCTCTAACGCAAGCCAGATTCCTATAAATTTTACTCTAAAAAAATGTCAATTGAATTGAATCCAAATTCTGCTTTACCTCCAAATATACATTAGATGCGTCAGATTATTCTATTTTTTTTTACAATTCCAATAACTGTTTTATTTGCATTATTGTTTTTCTATTGTGAGTTGTCTTTATCGATTGATATATTTTTTGACAATCTAATTTTGTTAGGTGCCAACTCATCGAAACATTTTGATTCTCCGACTCTTCCACATACAAATCATAATGATGAATTGCTATTGGATAATTATTTATAGTTCTTTCTAGCAATTCGCTATTGTTGTAATCTTGCACCTTCAACATATTACCAATAATATTGCCAACAGGCATTATCAAATGTTCGTACAAGCTATTTTTAGTGTTTTTAACACGTTTTAATTTCGGGGTATCTCTAATTTCTATAAAAACAACTCCACTGGTATTCTTTGAAATCCAATCACTAAATTCTGCTAAAAAAAGAGTACTTGTCTGTAGTCCGTAATTGTCTTTTATTCCAGCATCTACAATTTTTAATGTCGGCGTACTCGGCAACGATACCATGGGTAAAATATAAGGAAAATTAGCACTCATTCTAAGAGCTGACAAATATTTTAATTCTTCTGGCTTATTTTTAGCAAATAGCAATTGATAATCTACATTACTGTAAGTAACGGTATCGTTAGCTAAATAACTCACCGAATGAGGAGAAATCAAAAGTCTTCTTCCGTCGTTTGCTATTGTAGGAGTTAAAAAAAGCATAGGAATTTGAGCCTTTAACTCTGGAATCCTATAATCTTTCAACCGTCGAACCTTAAATACTCCATCTAAATTTGATATTATTTTTTCTTCAAAAGAATATCCTCTATCTTTACCGTAACTAAAATCCCCTTCTTTTATCTGTTGAAATTTAAATATAAAATCAGTAGTGGCTATTCCAAAAAGTAATGGATTCAATAAATCTTCAGCTATATTTTGAGTGTAAATTGGGTTCATTAAATTCAATGTCGAATCTGTTTGCTTTTGTAAATAAAGCTCTCTTAAATAAGAAATACCTAGCATACCTCCAGATGCTCCTGTAATTAATTGCGTTTGTTTTAACACATTTCCATTACAAATACTGTCTAAATAACTTGTGGTATAAAAACTCCATAGAGCCGAACGCAACCCTCCTCCACTAACATTTAAAACAATTAATTTAGGCTTCGCCTTACCTCCTTTACTATTTTTTAACTTCCATTGCTCTAAAATAGATAATGTTTTAGCTCTATCTTTATTTATTTGAATACTATCAGTCGCCATTTTATGCAATCGTTCATTACTATATTGGCTATTAATATTATAATCAATTCCGTAGGCAAAACTCTTCAACAAATAAGATTCTGATTGGCTCGAATTGTAATTAATCAATAAAAACAAAATAATAAACAAAGACAACGTCCAATTTTTAAACCAAGAAAATAGAGCAGAATACAATAACAATGCAAGTGTAAATAAAATAAAAATACTTGCTCCTGCAGGAATATTAAAAATCGGATTATCTCTAAAAACACCTAAGACTATGAATGTTACAAACAATAGAATCTCATAAATTGAAGCATTAATATGGTTTTGAACAAATACTTTTTTTAATAATTGTTCGTCGTAATGAGCTATATTTCGAGCTAACTTAATTTCTTTAAGATTATTAATATAAGTTACTATTCGGATATTTTTCTTCAAATTTATTCTATAATACCAAGCTGTTTTTTTATGAAAAGTCGCTTCTTTTACCGCTTCTTTAAAATGCTCATCATAATAAGTTTTGTCCTTTCCACTTAAATGATAAATATTCTTATTAAAACTAACAAAATATATTAGCGTCACAACTATAAAAATAACAACACCAAAAATAAAGCTCAATAAATTAAAAACCGTTTGTTTTATTGAAAGTAACTCTTCAAAATGCTGAAACTTAAACGAAAAATACAAATAGACAATTATAAATAGAAGAGGAATTAAAATATTATTGTAACAAAACTTTATAAATGGACGAGAAAAAGTAGCTAAAAAAGGAAATTCTGATGCGAAAATAATGTAACTATAAATATTAAATGCCATTGTAAAACCTCCCATAGCCAAACCTAAAATACCAAACGAAAAAACATCTATCTTTCCATAATATTCTGGAGCAAGAAACAAATAAGGAATACCATATTTATAACCAATTACATTTGTAATAAATAAAAATAAAACCGTCCAAAACCCCAAGACAATATGATTCCTTTTAAAATGTAAAAAAAGAATTTGCAAAGGAAAAAAATACCAGACTCTTTCCAATACAGAAGGCTTTGTAGATATGTTTTTAGCTTTATTCAACATCTAAATTTAAGCAATTAAAAATTAAATATCTAATTATATGTAACTAAATAAATTATAACAACGTAAAAGTAAACGCACCACAAAATATAACCACACAGAATGAGACAATTAAAAATCACCAAACAGGTAACCAATCGAGAAACAGCTTCTTTAGACAAGTATCTACAAGAAATAGGAAGAGTCGATTTAATTACCGCTCAAGAAGAAGTTGAATTAGCCCAAAGAATTAGACTTGGAGATGAAGAAGCATTAGATAAAATGGTAAAAGCCAATTTACGATTTGTTGTTTCCGTTTCTAAACAATACCAAAATCAAGGTCTAACACTCCCCGATTTGATTAACGAAGGAAATCTAGGGTTAATTAAAGCTGCAAAAAGATTTGACGAAACTAGAGGTTTTAAGTTTATTTCTTATGCCGTATGGTGGATTCGCCAATCTATATTGCAAGCATTGGCAGAGCAGTCTCGTATTGTTAGACTTCCTTTAAACAAAATTGGTTCGATAAACAAAATAAATCGTGCTTTCTCCGATTTAGAACAAAAATATGGAAGACCACCAACTCCAGAAGAAATTGCTTTTGAATTAGAAATCACACTCAATGAAGTAAAGCAATCGATGACAAACTCAGGTCGGCACATTTCTTTAGACGCTCCACTTGGCGACGATGATGGAAGTAGCAATATGTACGAAGTTATGCCTTCTAAAAATTCATTAGGTCCTGACAAAGAACTTATGCACGAATCTTTACAAAAAGAAATAAATCGATCTTTGAGTACATTAACACCTAGAGAAGCCGATGTCGTCAGACTTTATTTTGGACTTGGAGGTCAAAAATTACCTATGACCCTTGAGGAAATAGGAGAACGTTTTGAATTGACCAGAGAAAGAGTAAGACAAATTAAAGAAAAAGCAGTTCGTCGATTAAAACATGCATCTAGAAGCAAAATGCTAAAAGCTTATTTAGGATAAAAAAACAATTTATATGATTAGAAATATACTTTAAAAAAATGGACTTTATTCAACTTGAATAAAGTCCATTTTTTTTACATCAACTCCATTTTTTTTATACATTCACAACATGAAATACAATCTACTTTTTTTAGTTTTATTCTATATACTTCAATCGTTTACGCACAATTTCCTCAAAACTTAACAAAAATAACATACCTTATTATATAAAACTTTATCATTCTTTATGATGTATTCTTCTATCTATTTTATAATGCTATAAAAGACAATGTTTCTGAAACTGCTATCTTTAAAAATAGTGGCAATTCACCTTTCAAAAAAGGATGGTAACTCCCAAAAGTATGGTTTGCTCCTTCTATAATTTTTAATTCAGCTTGAGGATTCCATTTTTTTAAATTAAATGCTTCGTCTAACGAAACAGCCTCATCGCTATTTCCATGAATAATTAAATGTGGTTTATTTAGCCATTTCACCGCTCCTTTTATATTTAAACGTTGTTTATTATTCATAAAATCTTGATAAAAAGAATAAAAATGAGGCATTTCTTGTTTTGTTCGACCATTGACAACAAAATAAACTCCTTTTTCTTGCCATTTTTGTAACTTATCTCCTTTAGGAAATCTAGATTGGTAATCGGAAACGGATGCCCAAGTAACTAATTTTGTAACTGCCCGATGTTCTTTAGCCACAATAGAAGCAATTCCACCTCCTCTACTGTGTCCTATTAAAGTACAATTATGTGCAGCTATTGGAAAACCATGATTAATCAAAGACCAATCTATTACGGTGTGTAAATCTTCTAATTCTTTGGTATAAGTATTATTTCCAAATGCTTTTAAATCTGGAAAATCTATCGGTTGTTCGATTGTTCCTCCATTGTGTGAAAAATTAAATTTTAAAAATACATATCCAGCTTTTACAAATTCTTGAGCGACTAAATTCCATGCCCCCCAATCTTTATATCCTTTATATCCGTGACAAAAAATAACCAAGGGTTTAACCGTATCCGATTCAGTATAGCTAATATCTGCCAAAATATCTCGCTTTCTACCTGTTGGAATTATTATTTGTTTTTTTATCATATTTTCTATTTTAAAGCTAAATCTACTTTTTCCATTATCATATTTAAAGATATACCTCTAATAGCATCAAAGGCACAATCATCTTGCTGTTTTGTTCTTATTTTTCCATAAACAGAACAAGGTCTGCAAGGTAACTTTGTAACCGGAACTTGTACGTAATAAGCTTCATTTTGATAGGGCGAAAATCCTAAATAAGGGTGTGTAGCAATCCAAATCGATACCACCTTTGTATTAACCAATGATGCTAAATGCATGTTTCCACTATCCATTGCTATCATTACATTGCTATGTTTCATTAACATTAATTCTTGCTTTAATGTAAATTTTCCCACCACGCTATAACAATCATCATACTTATTGGCTATATCTCTTAATACTTTTTTTTCATTTATTCCTCCTCCAAACAATAAAACGATGTATCCTTTATTTTGGGTTAAATGCTCGATTAATTCTAACAACCTTCCTCCTTCTATCTCTTTTGTCCAATGCGCAGCAAATGGGGCTATTCCTATTATTGTTTGTTCTCTAAATGGTGCTAAATAAGATGTTATTTCTTTATCTGTCTCTAACTTTAAAAATGCATTGTTTTTTAATTCTGAATATATTCCTGCTTTGGCAAAAACATCTAAATAACGTTGCTGAGTATGTTTCAATTTTTTTAGAGGCTTTCGCTTTTGAACAATGTCATTTTTTTCTCTTCTTCCTTTATTTATTTTAAAAACAGGTGTTCCATTTAATTTAAAATAAGTTCTCAAAATTTTAGTTCTCAATACGTCATGTAAATCTATTACGGCATCAAAATTTTCTTTTTTAAGTCCTTTATATAATTTCCTCAAACCTAAAACTCCTTTGTGTTTATTTTTTAAATCTGCCGATTTAAATTTAAATTGTTTACTATTGTTAAACAATGGTTCTAAAAAGTTTCTTGAAAGGTAAGTTATTTCAACATCTAGATTATTTTCTAAAACAGAATGAATTACTGGAGCTGTTAATGCTACATCTCCTATTGCAGAAAATCTTATAACAAGTATTTTTTTCATTTAATAACTAATTTAGGTACTCATAAAATATTCTATTGGTATAAATTTATATTTTATAAACTATTGAAAGCTATGTAATTCAATTTCTTTTAACTCATTCAAAGGCTAAAAGTTATTTCTTTTGAATATCATTAAATATATATAGAATCAAAAGCTAATCGAGTTTAGTATTATCATAAAAAAAGTCCAACTTTACTATTAGTTGGACTTTAAAATTTCACATTCAATAACTTACGCCATTAATCCTATTAAATCAGCAAGACGATTAGAATAACCTGATTCATTGTCATACCAGCCAACAACTTTAACCAGTATTCCATTCACTTCTGTTAATTGAGCATCTAAAATACATGAATGAGGATTTCCTACAATATCAGTAGAAACTAAAGGTTCTTCACTGTATTCTAAAATTCCTTTCAATTCTGTTTCTGCTGCTTTTTTAAATGCCGTATTTATCTCTTCCTTTGTAACTGTTTTTTTGACTAAAAAAGTTAAATCGGTTAAGGAACCATCTGGAGTAGGAACTCGAACTGCCGACCCGTTAATTTTACCTTCTAAATGAGGTAAAATTTTAGTAACAGCAATTGCAGCCCCTGTAGTTGTCGGAATAATTGATTCTGCTGCTGCTCTGGCTCTTCTGTAATCTTTGTGAGGAGCATCTAACAATCGTTGATCTCCTGTGTAAGAATGTATTGTGGTTAAGAAACTTGATTCAATGCCACATAAATCATCTATTATTTTAACCATTGGAGCCGCACAATTTGTCGTACACGAAGCATTGCTTACAATTTTATCATCATGTGTTAAAATAGCTTCATTTATTCCTATTACAACCGTTTTAACATCATCGCTTTTTGCAGGTGCTGAAATAATAACTTTTTTAGCTCCCGCTGTGAGGTGTTTACTTGCTGTTTCTCTTGTTCTAAATATGCCTGTACATTCCACTACAATATCAATGGCTAATTCTCCCCATGGTAAATCTTCTGGATTGCGTTGTTTAAATACTTTTACAGGGGATTTTCCTATAAAAATTTCATTTTCAGTTGCGGTTATTTCAGCTGGAAATTGACGATGAATAGAGTCAAACTTAAGTAAATGCGCTAACATTTTGGCATCAGCTAAATCATTTATTGCAACTAATTCAATATTTGGATTATTGTATATTGCTCTTGTTAAAACTCTTCCTATTCTTCCAAATCCATTAATTGCTACTTTTATTTTTGTCATTTTATTAATTTTTATTCATACCCAAGAAGATATGTCTGTTTATTTTTAAATAATGAAATTAATCTCAAGATAAGTTTATAATATAGGGTAATAAGACCATCAATAATTTCAATTTATTTTAAATATCAATTCCTCATCAAGAATACAAAAATACAAAAAAAAGCCTTAACATTTTTTGTTAAGGCTTTTTTTAATCTTAAAAAAAGATTTATATCTAGTACTTAATAAACTTAATTACTTCCGAACTATTCTTTGTTTTTAAAGTTACAATGTAAGTTCCGTTTGACAAATCCATTACATTAAATGGTATAACGTGCTTTCCACTTGTCATATTGGTTCGTTTTATATTGTTTACAATTTTTCCTTGTAAATCATAAATACTAATCGTAACATCCGAATTTGAATTTAATTCAAAACCAATTTTTCCTTCACTACTCATAGGGTTAGGGAATACAATTAAATTAGAGATTTCTTCTTTTTCAATTGCTGCTATTGGTTCATCTACTGAAAGTACATCGTCAGATTTCCAGATACCTCTTCCATGTGTACCTAAATAAACTACATAAGGATTAACCGCTCCTTGGCTTCTACTTCTCCATTGTTGGCGAACATCAAATACTGGAACTAATCCTATTTCATTGTTAATTGGCGTCCAATTTGTTCCACTTCCATTAATGTTTTCTGTAACAAAAGCGCCATATTCTGTACCTACAATAATTGTTTCGTTTGTAGAAGCATTTGCTATAATTTCAACTCCAAACACAGGAATATTTGGTAAACTACCTGTTCCTGAACCTCCTATACTTGACCAACTTGGAGTAGATGCCAATGCATTAGAAGAATAAAATACATGCGCATTTCCTGTTCCACCTCTTACTATTGCTACTTTATTTGGATCATCTTTATCGACAGATATATCTGTAATAACTCCAGCTCCTGGTACGGAAATAGTATTAACGGTTAACTTATACGAAGCACTGTCCTTATAAGAATAATCTGCTTGTTCGAAACTATAAGCACTATCTAAACCTGCTACCCTGAACAACGTTCCAGAAGAAGTCCCTATCCATAAATTATCTCCGTCTTTAGAAAACTCAAAAGTATGGGCTGAATTTCCAACAGGGTTAATTTGCCACCATTCCATCGGTGATCCATATCGCATCATATCTCTTGTAATATAAATACCTAAATCGGTATGTGCTACAAACAATGATTGTTTATAATCAGGAACCATTATAGAATCTCGAGCTATTCCATCTTCTAACAATGTATCGCCTGGGTGAAGAGTATCATATGTTGCTGTTACGGTATCCGATGTAATAAAAGTTGTGTCATAATCGACATACAAATCTTGAGTTATAGTATATTCTAAAGGAAGCTCGAAAGATAAACTTGTATAATTTACTACATCTCCATTACTATAACTGTGTTTTGCTATAAAGCGAATAGAATCTTGTGTATTCAAGTCATTATCGTCTTCAAATAATCTTAAAGGGGTATGGAAAGTTCCTACTCCTCCTCCAGGATTACCTAACATAGTAGGATCACTAGATGGAATTGTAATTTGAGAACCATTACCTACTCCATCAAATCTTCTAATTCCACTATTGTAAATAGAAGCGATAAAAGCGTCTGGATTTAAATAAGATATTTCACACTGAAAGCCATCTCCTCCGTTAACTTCAACAAATTCTTGACCACTAAAATAGGCTGTATGGTTATTGTATTGTGTTCCGTTGTCTTGAGCTCCTCCAATAACCGCTCCATCAGGACCATAACCAATTCCGTAAAATTGTGTTATATTGTAACCATTATTCGCATCATAAAATTGAGTTAAATCTAAATTTCTAGAAGCTTGAATACCTCCGTCATTACCGACGAACATTTTACCTTGCGAATCAAATGTAATTCTATGAATATCTGCGTGAATATAATTAGGACTTCCTTTAGGCATCGCCCAATTTGAAAGGGTTTCCCAACTCCCTGAAACAGGTGAAGAATTAGCACTTTTAGTCCATTTGTATAAGTTTAATCCTCCTATAACACATTGACTTGGATGTCCTTTTACTGCACTTATCACAACATCATAATTTCCTTGAGTTCCAAGTGGATCCCAAACATTTGCTACATATTGTTGTCCTATTTTCGTCCATTCTACTCCATTGTTTTCCGACAACCAAACACCTCCTAAATGACCATTAGAAAGTACTTTTATAACATAACAATTCCAATTTCCGCTTGCATTCTTCTCAAAAGAAACCGAACTTTCAATTCTTGAAGAACTTCCTTGAATTAAATTAGGTCCACTATTACCATAAGCTTTCATAAATGTATTACCTCCATCTTGAGAAGACCACACCTTATTAGCTGCAGTAACTATCACGACAGAACCGTCTCTAGAAACTTTAACGTCTTGAACTGATGCATTTGCATTTAGCGAAGGAGCTGTAATTGATGTTAAACTTCCTTTATTCACCATTTTTTTTACTCCAAATGACGAACCTGTTATATAAACAACATCATTTTGAGACATATCTGGCGTTACTTTAGTTAAGTCTTTATTGTTTGTTCCTGAAACTTGAGTAAATGTTGCTCCATTGTCATCTGAATACCACAATCCATCTCCTCTTTGAGCTCCTGAATTTTCGTAAGCTAAGCCACCTTCAAAAGCACTTCCTCCTGTTGCTACGTATATTGTCCCGTTTGGTGTTACAGCAACCGAAGAAATAGATACAACTTCTGTTGCATCGTCCCAACCTTGCACTCTAGACCAAGTATTTGCTCCATTCGTAGATTTAAACAAACCTCCTGTAACGCCTCCAGCCCAAATATTATTATCGTTAGTTGGATCAATGGCTATTGCTCTTGTTCTTCCTCCTACATTATCAGGTCCTTCTTGCACAAAAGTAAAAGAGGTCGTTTTAGCAACGTCCATACTTTTATAATGTTGGAGAGCAGCGGCATAATCTGCTTCTTCTATTTCTCCTGTGTTTACATTTTTACGTAATTCATTGTAATATTCAGCCGCTAATTTCCAAGACTGCACCTCTTTTGATTGAAAAGAGATATCTTGAGGCGAATATTTTTTTTCTACGCTTGTAGTCGAGTTTAGTAATACTGAACTAACAGCAAAAGCTGACAGTGCAATAGTTCCTAATATTATTTTAGTTTTTTTCATATTCTATATAATAGGTTATAATCTAGTTATTCTAAGTTCCAAACTTACAAATTTTATCAATCAAATATAAACAATCCTTTAACTTTTTTTAACGAAAAGTATTTATTCGGTCTTTTTTAATGTAGGAAAGGGGCTTAAACACCCCTTATTTTCTAGTTTCTTAAGAATTTAATTATGTTCATAAGTCAAACATATGTTTTTCTGCATGGTAAGATGAACGAACTAAAGGACCACTTTCTACATATCTAAACCCCATTTTTAGCCCAATTTCCTTATATTTTTCAAATTGTTCAGGTGTTATAAAATCTTCGACAGGTAAATGCTTTGGGGTTGGTTGAAGGTATTGTCCTAAGGTTAAAATATCAACATTTACACTTCTCAAATCTTCCATGGTTTCGAGTACTTCTTCTTCTGTTTCGC
>CAMZKF010000041.1 GCA_947311095.1 uncultured Flavobacteriales bacterium | reverse complement strand
TATGAATAGATTTTATTCATCAACTAGCAAAAAAATAATTCAATTTATTTTTAGCTCATTTTAATATTCATTTGGTATTAATATTTAGCTTACATAAAACAAATGTAATTATATATTCCGATTAAACAAAAAACCACATTTAACAGTTGTTAAATGTGGTTTAATTTCGATATTTACACAATTCTAATTCGCCAATGCTTCAGCTCCTCCTACTATTTCTAGTATTTCACTTGTAATAGCAGCTTGCCTTGCTTTGTTATAAGTCAATTGTAAATCTTTCTTTAAATCTGTTGCGTTATCTGTTGCTTGATGCATTGCTGTCATACGAGCTCCATGCTCTGAAGCGTGAGAATCTAGCAATGCTTTGTAAAGACGTATTCTTAATGAATTAGGAATTAAATCTTTTACTATTTCCTTTTTTGAAGGATCATATACGTAATCAATTGTATTTGAGTCTTCTGTTTGTTCTGGAACTTGTACGGGTAAAAACTGTTCGTTCTTAACTATTTGCGAAGCTGCATTAATAAAAGAATTGTACACCACTACAATCTGATCGTACTGTCCTCTTTTATATGCTTGCATCAATGAATCAGCCATTTTACTTCCGTTTACAAACGTTAAATCATTCCAAATTTCTTCCGGATGTTCATATAATTCAGAACTTGCACTTTCCCAGGTCGTATATTTTAACGCATCGTTAATCTTTTTACCAACAGGCAAAACAGAAATATTACAATTTTTATATTCTGAAGCTACTAATGTTTTTATTTTTTTAACAACATTATTATTAAATCCTCCACAAAGACCTCTATTAGATGTTACTCCTACAATTAAAACATTTTTAACTTCTCTTTCTTGCGCATATTCATTTTCTGAAGCATCTAAAGAAGAGGACAAATTGGTTAAAATTTCTTGTAACTTTTCTGCATAAGGTTTCATTTGAGTAATTGCATCTTGTGCCCTCTTTAGCTTTGCTGCTGAAACCATCTTCATTGCAGAAGTTATCTGCATTGTAGAATTTACAGAAGTGATTCTATTTCTTATTTCTTTTAAATTTGCCATTTACTAGTTTCAAGATTTTATTATAGATTTAAGACTTTAAGACGACAAGACATAAGACTAATAGTCTTATATCTCGTCTTTGTCTATATCTAAATTTTAATACTTAGCAGTTAAATCTTTAGCTACCTTTTCTATTATATCGGTTACATCGTCTGTCAATTTACCAGCTTTTAAAGTTGCTAATGCATCTGCGTGTTTGCTTTTCATGAAAGACAAGAATTCTTCTTCAAATTCTTTCACTTTTTTTACAGGAACATTACCTAACAACCCTCTAGATCCACAGTAAATAATAGCAACTTGCTCTTCTACTGGCAATGGAGATCCTTCATTTTGTTTTAATATTTCAACATTACGAGCTCCTTTATCAATAACTGATTTTGTAGCAGCATCTAAATCAGAACCAAACTTAGAGAAAGCTTCTAATTCTCTATATTGAGCTTGATCTAATTTCAATGTTCCTGAAACTTTCTTCATGGATTTAATTTGAGCAGAACCACCAACTCTAGATACTGATATACCTACATTAATTGCAGGTCTAACTCCAGAGTTAAACAAATTAGACTCTAAGAATATTTGACCATCTGTAATTGAAATTACATTGGTTGGAATATACGCAGAAACATCTCCTGCTTGTGTTTCAATAATTGGCAAAGCTGTTAAAGAACCACCTCCTTTCACCATTCCTTTTAGAGAATCTGGTAAATCATTCATATTAGCTGCTATTTCGTCCGATGAATTTACTTTTGCTGCTCTTTCTAGTAATCTAGAGTGCAAGAAAAAGACATCTCCTGGGTAAGCCTCACGTCCTGGAGGACGTCTCAATAACAAAGAAACCTCACGATAAGCAACTGCTTGTTTCGATAAATCATCGTAAGTAATTAATGCAGGTCTTCCTGTATCTCTAAAAAACTCTCCAATTGCTGCTCCTGTAAATGGGGCGTAAAATTGTGTTGGTGCTGGATCAGACGCATTAGATGCAACAACGACAGTATATGCCATTGCTCCAGCAGCTTCTAATTTATTTACGATACCTGCAACAGTTGATGCTTTTTGACCAATTGCAACATAAATACAGTAAACTGTTTCTCCTCTATCGTAAAATTCTTTTTGATTAATGATGGTATCAATAGCAACAGTAGTTTTACCTGTCCCTCTATCTCCAATAATCAATTCTCTTTGCCCTCTTCCAATTGGAATCATAGCATCAATAGCTT
Organism: uncultured Flavobacteriales bacterium; assembly: GCA_947311095.1. Classification (GTDB taxonomy): domain Bacteria; phylum Bacteroidota; class Bacteroidia; order Flavobacteriales_D; family Parvicellaceae; genus S010-51. The sequence continues at coordinate 2,126 of CAMZKF010000041.1, read as the reverse complement.
TAATACCCGTTTGTAAAGGTTCATCTACAGGTTGTCTATATAAAACACCTGGAGCTTTACGCTCAATTGGCATTTCGTATAATTCTCCTGTAATAGGTCCTTTCCCATCAATAGGCATACCCATTGTATCGACAACACGACCTAACATTCCTTCTCCAACTTTTACAGAAGCAATCGTGTTTGTTCTTTTTACAGTATCTCCTTCTTTTACTTTATTAGAAGAACCTAGAAGTACAGCTCCTACATTATCTTCTTCAAGATTTAGTGCAATACCTTGTAATCCGTTGTCAAACTGAATAAGCTCTCCGTATTGAACACTTGAAAGTCCATAAATACGAGCAATACCATCTCCGACTTGTAGAACGGTACCGACTTCTTCTAATTCTGCTTCTGTCTTTAATCCTGAAAGTTGTTCTCTCAAAATTGCTGAAACTTCTGCTGGGTTAATTCCTGCCATTTTTATTACCTATTTAATTATTTTAATTAATTTACCAATGCTTGTTTCAAGTCGTTTATTTCTCTTAAAATACTTGCATCTATTTGCTTATCATCAACACGAACAATAAAACCTCCTAAAATAGAAGAGTCAATTTTCTCAACTACTTCAACAGTAGCATCTGTTTTTAATAAAGCGATTATATTCTTTTTTTGTTCGTCGCTCAATTTTACAGCCGAAGTAATTTCAGCGACTATAATATTTTTATATTTCTTATACATCGAAATAAAAGAGCTTGCAATATTTTCTAATAACGACTCTCTTTTTCTTTTCGATACTAATTGTAAAAATTGATTTGACAATTCTGAAATTTCATTTCCAAAAATTTGATTTAAAATCACTTGTTTTTTGTCAGACTTTACAACAGGACTATCTAATAGAATCCTTAATTCATTACTTCCTTTTATTGTTAAAGTAATTAAATCCATATCTTTAAATACAACGTCTAATGTGTTTTTCTCAATTGCTAAATCCAGCAATGCCTGAGCATATCTATTAGCTGCTAATGAAACTCCCATAATTAGTTTAAGTTTACATCATTAACCAAACTATCTACCAATGCGCTTTGTTTATCATCTGAAGATAGATTTTCTTTTACTAATTTTTCAGCTATAGAAATAGACAATGTTGCTACTTGCTTTTTTATTTCACTAACAGCTGCTGCTTTTTCTTGTTGAATTGTTTCTCTAGCTGAGACTAAAATTCCGTCAGCTTCTGAACTTGCTTTAACTTTTGCTTCAGCAATAATATTAGCTTTAACTTCTCTAGCCTCTTTCATCATGGCATCTCTTTCTGCTAAAGCAACTTTTCTCATTTCGTCGTTTTTTGCATTTAATTCTGCCATTTCTTCTTTTGCTCTATCTGCAGCTGCTAAAGCGCCTTCGATTTTACCTTCTCTTTCATTTACAGCATCCAATATTGGAGTCCATGCAAATTTCTTTAACAGAAACATTAAAAGTAAAAAGGTGATTAACATCCAAACTGTTAATCCAAATCCTGGTGTTACTAAACTTAACATATATTATTTATTTAACCTGTATATTTATGTTTACTGAAACCAAATACCTTTTCGGAGTCAATATAATATACAATTTCTTTTGTATTGGTTTTTCTTTTGTAAAAAAGCCAAACAATTAGCCAACCGCTAATTATTTGGCTTTAACATTGTGAATCTTAAGCCCAGAATGTAGACGCAATTGCGAATAATCCTACACCCTCAACAAGAGCTGCAGCAATAATCATTGCTGTTTGAATTTTATCGGTAGCTTCTGGTTGTCTTGCAATTCCTTCCATTGCTGACCCTCCAATTTTACCAATTCCTAGTCCTACACCTATTACTGCTAGACCTGCTCCTACTACTCCCATTCCTGTCATAATTTATATTTGTTTTTTGGTTAATAAATCCGTTTTAATGATGTGCTTCTGCTGTTGAAATACTTATAAATAAAGTAGCCAATATGGTGAACACAAATGCTTGTAAAAAAGCAACCAATATTTCTAATCCTGAAATAAACAAAGCTAATGGAATTGCCATAAAAGACCCTCCTATACTTTGAAATATAAAAATAATTCCTATTAATGACAAAACTACAATATGTCCAGCCATAATATTAGCAAACAAACGTATCAT
>CAMZKF010000040.1 GCA_947311095.1 uncultured Flavobacteriales bacterium | reverse complement strand
GTTCCTCCTTACTATCTCTTATGTTTTGCTGAATTGCAGTATTATGAAAGTATTTAACATACTTTTTATATGCTTTTTCAATTGCTTTATTATCTTGTAATTTTAGATATTTTTTTAATACGGAGCTTTGAAATAATGCCATTTAATATGCTTTTTATTTGTTTCAACTTGTAAAGATAACTTTTTCTTCTGGTCTTGAATAAGAGAGGGGGACAAAAATACTCTTTGGGTTAATTGCTCATTAAAATTCACTTTTATTTTTCAAGCAATTTTTAAATTTTTGGATAAGCAATGTTTAAATTTCAATACTAGCAATTCTCTAATTTCATAAGGTATTAGAATAATAAATCAACTAAATCGCCCCCTTTTTCTAGGTTTAACCCTTCCAATAGCTTTGATGTAGCAATATTAAACCCAAAAACATTTAATTCGAGAGCTTTGTTTTTCCAAAACTCAAAACAAGATTTATCGGGAAATAAAACTATCGCTATATTTTTTATGGGTAAAAGTAAAGATAGTTTTATACCTTCTTTAGAACCGCAAGCAAGCCAAACGTATTTTGGGTATATAATAGACATTATAATAGCTGTTTTTTCAGATTCTACTATTGCAATTGTTTTGTTGCAATTTTCTAATTGGTTCAGCAAATGTTCCCCAAACAAACATTGTTTTAATTTATAGTTATTAGGTAATTTATTTTGCCATTTCAATTGGTTGTGAACCCAAGTTATTTTTGCTTTTGGCTTTCTGACTCGTTTTCCTGTTTCACTATCAAAGAGCATTATTTTACCCGTTCTAGTTTTATTGTTTATATCAATCAACCAAAATAAGGTAGCTCCTTCAAAACGTTTAGCAGAGCCAATTTTATATTTTTCTATTGCATTTTGTACTTGACTATTATCAAACTTACTTTGTAGAAATAGAATAAAATTATTATTGTCGTACCGCTTTAACGTTGGAGCAATGAGAGTACTAGATAGAAAGTGATTGTATATTATTTCTTCTTCTTTTCTATATATAGGCGTATAGTTGGCGTTACCTCCTTTTGGGTAAACCAAATAATTACAATTATCAGCACGGTCACACTTCCCGTAATTTGCAGGAGCTAACTGATTGTTTACCTTGTCTATATACCTTACAAACCTTTTCTTACCACATCTAGGGCATCTATACTTTTTAGAAGAAGGGTCAAAATAATATCTATACTTCATAATTATTTTTAGAGTGTTGGGGTGGTACACTGGTATATACTATTCTGTTATACCAGTGTACCACTTTCTTTCATTTTCTTTATATGCCTACCTACTTTTTGATGATTAGTATTTAATAGTCGTGCAATTTCTCTATTGCTTGTTTTTGGTTCTTTCATAAGGATTTCTTTAATCGAAATTTGAAAGTTTAGTTCCTCATTAGAATCATTACTACTGTCTTTGAGGTGGTTTATCTCTTCATCAAAATGTATGAATTGAAATTTTAAGAAACTGTCTATTTTAAGAATTTCACAAACAATTACATTTCCACTACCATAAAATTCTTCGGCATTTCTAACTTTAATCTGTTTTATATAACGTATTAATGCTCCTTCGGAACTTCTTCCAATAGAAAAGGCACTATCGCAAAAGTTGATTAACATTTTACTACCTGCTACATCATTATTGGTAATAGGTCTGCTCAAATCTCGTTTTGGTGTATGAGCTAATATCAATATTGAAAGATTATACTTTATTTTTAATGATTTTAATTCCTTCATTAACGGAAGAGCATTTTTCGACTTCTCCATTTCAGGTTTCAGGTAAGTAATATTATCAATCACTATTATAGTTACTTCTTGTTTTATGATTAAACTTTCAATGTCTTTTAATACCATTTCTTCTAAATTCATTTTTTCATCATCAATTGATTGTATATCAAATTCTGACCTTAAAAACGATTCATGAAATTCATAATTAACGTTATCTGTTGAGTACCTTATCTGAAACTGTTTGTCTGACAGCTCAAAATCTAAGTAAAGTACCTTTTGAGAGGGAGCTTCAACTTTAAAATTAAACATTCCAACACCTTTTGTGATTGCGTCTATTATTTGAACGGCTAGAATTGATTTTCCGCAATTAGTATCAGCAAAAAGGATACAAATTTCACCTTCAAACCAAAGACTACTAAACAGTTCTTTTGGTAGCGGTCTAGTACTAGCTTCCTTTGTCCAGGTATTGGCAGATTTAACAACAAGAACTCTCGATTTGTTCTTGTTAGTCTGTAAATCTATACTTATCTGTACGTCATCTTCGTCTAACAATTTTACAAGTGTCTTATTTTCCATTTTGTAAAACATTAGGGATTATATACTCGTACATTATCACACTAATATGATGCGTACCTTTTATTCTTTTAGCTTTTACTTTCAAACTAGACCCTGTTTTGACTTTCTTATTTTTCATCATTAGAGTCTTTTAAATTTGAATAACCTGATTCCATCCAGTTTTGAAGGTCTTCTGCTTTAAAATACAATTTGCCCCCTCGCTTAATAAAAGGAATTGTTTTTTTACTTGTCATTGCGTAAATAGTAGGTTTAGCTAAACCCGTAATTTCAACAGCTAGTTCTATCCCTCCTATTTTCTTAACTGGAGTTTCTTTTTTTAAGTTTAGCCTTTCATTTCTAAAAGCTTCTGAAACACTTTTTTTGATTATAGAAGAAATTAGTTCTTCTAATCCATAACTATTATTTTTTTTCATTTTTTTGTTTTAATTGATTAAATTTCTGTAAAGCAATAGAAATTAATAATTAAAACAAAAGGCAAAACAGGGGATATTTCGTTGAAAACAGAGGATATTTCGTTGAAAACAGGAGAAACCTCTTATTCCTCTTTATAATGCATCTCTATTTTTTGAAGTTCAGAATACTTTTTGGGTATATTTTCTACATTTTCTCTATATTTTTTGTAATAAATATTTGGTGCTTGAGTTGAAATAGCCCCCGTCTTTTTATCCTTGAACTCAAAGTGTTTTAGTATCCAATCAATAATATCTTGCCTTTCCTCTACTATTCTATTATTTAGTTTTAACTTATTAAATAAGTATAGTAGTTCAGTACTGTACCCTATGAATATCAATTTTTCTTTTGGTACATTACCTTTTAAAACTGAATAAATTTCTTCAGGGTTTTCAAAAAAAGGTTCGAGATGTTCACTTAGTCCTTTTAGGTCTAATTTCTTTAAATGAATTTGTTTTCTAGGTATAGTTGTATCATTAGATAAATCATTTAATAAATTAACGCTTTCTTCTTCTGTAGGAAACTTTATTACAGGAGGCTTACTTCTGTTTTGTTCATTCTTAAAAAAAGCATAAGGATAGTTTTTACTTTGTGTAGAACCTAAACTTTGCATAAACCTACGTGTAAGAAAGAAAAGTTCATTGAACTTACTTATCTCTTTTTGTAAAGATGAATCATAATAACCACTTTCATTATACTTAGCTTCGTTGGTTTTAAAAACCTCATTAATTTTTTCAATTTTAATGTTTATCTCCTTTTTTACTAAGTATCTTTCTTTTGTAGATAAATCAAACAAACCATCAAGGTCACTTCCGATTAACTCGCTTTTTTCCTCTAGTATATTATATTGAGTCTTAAAATAAGAAACTGCATTATCAGGGCATTCAATTTTAGAAATTTCTTCTGCCACTTTCATCATTTCATTTAGAAAGTCATTTAATTGTTTCATCGTTTTTTTTTCTTTTGTTTATTGTGAAATATCAAAAATTGAACCAATGGTAATAAAATCTAAAGAGCAATAAAAGATAATAAATAAAAGTTGTTTTATGTAAACCATATGTAAACCGAGGAAACAAAAAAGGCTTTACATTTCTGTAAAGCCTTGATTTATCTAGTGGGCCCTGAAGGGCTCGAACCTTCGACCCCCTGATTATGAGTCAGTATTTGTAATATTTATCTATTTTTACTTATTTTTATTACCTGCTGATTTTCAATGAATTATAAATATTTTATTTGTTTTTAGTTATTAATAATTACCTTTGTTTTATCATTCTATGTAAACCATATGTAAACCAAGACTAAAAAAGACATGGCAACCTACTCATTTATATTATATACAAGTAAAATTTTAGCAGATGGCTCGCATCCAATTATGCTAAGAATGTACATTAATAAAAAAAGAAGTTATTACGGAACTAGACTTTCTGCAATGGAAAATGAATGGGATAAAAAACAAGAACGTTTTATTAATAAAAAGTATAGAAATAAAAATGATGCATTGGAAAGAATAAGAATTGATGTTTCTGATATTTTATTGCATATGCGCATAAATAAAATACCAATCACAAAAAATTCATTTGAGCAAAAATTTAAGTATCAAGATAAAAATGCCGATGTTTTTGCTTTATTTGATAAAAAAATAGCACAACTCAATACTGCTGGAAAAATAGGAAATATGAATGCCTACAAAAATTCAAAAGCAGCTTTAAAAAGTTTTGTAAATAAAAAGACGTTATTATTTAGTGATGTTACTCCTAGTTTTTTGATTGAATTTGAAACATTTATGTTAGGTAAAGGATGCAAGTCTGGTGGTTTAGCGGCTTATTTAAGGTCTTTTAGAGCTTTGTTTAATTTTGCTATTCAACAAGGATTTGCGACTAGAGAAAATTACCCTTTTAAAAATCAATGTAATTCAAGTGGTTATGATATGGCAAAACTTAAGGTTGGGTACAATCCTAAAGCAATGAGTGAAGCTGATATCGAAAAATTTAAAAATTTCTCTTTCAGTAATAAGCCTGAACTTGAAGACACTTTTAAAATTGCGTTGTTTATTTACTACGCAAGAGGAATTAACTTTGCAGACATAGCTCATTTAAAATGGGAAAATATTTACAGTAATAGAATAAATTATATAAGACAAAAAACGCATAAGTCCTATTCTGTAAAAATTTCGGATGTATTGGATTCTATATTAGACCATTTTAAAGGAACTGACCCTATATATGTATTTCCTATTTTCAATGATTTTCATAAAACAGAGATTCAAAAGTATAATCGACTAAAAAAAGTAAGAAAAGATTTTAATAAAAAATTGCAAAAAATAGGAGAAAGTTTAGAAATTGAAGTAGAACTAACTTCTTATGTTTTGAGACACTCTTTTGCTACAACATTAAAAAGAAAAGGAGGTTCTATTGCTTTAATTAGTGAAGCAATGGGACATCAAAATGTAGAAATAACCAATGCGTATTTAAAATCATTTGGAGATGATGAAGTAGATGCTTTAGATGATTTATTGTAGTAATACCATTCAACACCAAAATACACTATAAATTTAATTGAAAATAGATAAGGTTATTTCTGCTCATTTATGAGTTTCTTAAATTCATTTTTGCTTGGAAGTACCGTTTTGTATTTACTTGCAAATATTTGTTCGTTATTTTCGGGTAAGGTGTACTCAACTACTGATTTACTTTTGTTTTGACAAAGTATAATTCCTATTGTTTTATTTTCACCCTCTAAACGGACTTCTCTGTCGTAGTAATTTACATACATTTGCATTTGTCCAATGTCTTGATGTTTTAGTTCTCCTATTTTAAGGTCTATTAATACAAAACTTTTTAAATTCTGTTGTAAAATACTAAGTCTATTCTAAAATGTTTATCGTCAAAAGATATTCTTTTTTGCCTTGCTACAAATGTAAAACCCGTGCCTAATTCCAATAAGAAATGTTCTAACTTATCTATTATTTTTTGTTCTAAGTCATTTTCTGAATAACTGGCTTGTTCAGGCAAACCGATAAACTCTAAAATATAAGGGTCTTTTATAGCATCTTTTGCTTGTTCGAGTACTTGACCTTTAACCGACAATTCTTTTATTTTTTCTTTATCTCTACTCAAAGTCAGCCTTGTGTAAAGAGCGGTGTCATATTGACGTTTTAGCTCTCTTACACTCCAATTATTTTTAAAGGCTTCTATTTCGTAAAATTGACGTTCTTCTTCATCTTCTATTCGCATTAATGTTAAGTAGTGAGACCAACTCAATTTGAAAAACGCAGACAGTGTCTCTTGTTTTTCAGAAATCGACAATAGTGTTTCGGATTTCCCCAACACTGTTGAGGATTTTTGATATGTCAAATAAAAAGAACGCATTCTTTCAATATTTTGTACAGAAAATCCTTTGCCAAATTCTTTCGTTAACTCTTTTGATAGTTCTTTTAATAACGATTTACCATATTCTGCACGGTCTTTTCCTTGCTGTTGTTCTTCAACTATCATTCTACCTATTTCAAAATAGGAAATAACCATTGTTTGATTTACAGAACGCACCACTTGTTGTTTTGCTGTTTGTAATAAGGTAACAATGTTGGTTAAGAAGTTATTCTTTTGAAGTTTATCCATATCTTAACTAATTATTTGGTGCTGTTTTCTATAATTTCGATTTCCTCAGCTGTTAATTCGTACAATTCGTAAACCATTTGGTTTATTTCGCTATCTGTCTTATCTATTTGTGCTTTTAGGGTTTGGGCTTCTGCTTTTTTGGTTTCAAACACATCCATCCAATCCATTTCATCTGTTTTGCTTAGCGTAGCAATTGGTGTTTGTTCTGCTTTTGCTCTTTCTTTATTTTCTTTTTTAATGGCTTTGTTTACCTCTTTTATAAACTCTCCAAATGCTAATTCGTGCCAATTTTGTAGTTTTTTGGTTAGTTTTTCTATGCTGAATTGAGATTGCAGGTAGGTTGTGAATTTTAGTGATAGAGAATAATATTCTTTGGTTTGAGTTAACTGAATAGTCATCTTTGAAGAAAAGTCTATATTAGAAAGCCTTTCTATTGGTATTGAAAATGGTTCTAAATATTTTGTTTTAAAATAAAAATACCCACCACCATATTCGGAACTTGTGTTTTTAATAAAGTACCACATTATCTTACTGTTTAGAATAGGTAATAACGATTTCACACTAAACTCCTCTTTTGGAAGTAATAAGTAGCCTCCTGCATCTGCATATACATCAGTTTCTTTTATCGTAAAGCTTGGATTGTTTTGTAATTGAGGTGTTATTATATAATCCTGTTCAAATAATGCTATCTCTCTTGACCTATGTAAAGAATACCAATATGTAGGGTTTGTTTTATATCTTATTTTTTTAGCAATTAAATCGTCTTTGAAATGTAATAAATACTTTTCTGTTAGAGGGTAAATTGATGACATTTCGTCTAATTCAATAGGGGTTGTCTTTAGTTTGTCATTTAATTTATGTGGGTAAATAACATATTTATTAGATTTCAATGGTAAATACCTTTTAATATCTTGACCTTTTAAAACTTCTTTTAAAAGTGAAGATTCAATTGTTACATCTCTCTTTAAAGCTTTTGAATATCCAGTAAATAAATCACCTTCAATTTTACCTTCTAACATAAAAATATCATCACCTGTAGTGATAAGACCTTGATAAATTCCTTTGCAAATATCTTTTAATTGAGAGTAGGATTTTATTTTATTTAATAGATTAAGTTCTATTTTACTTTTTAACTGCCAAGAATCTACATCTAAATTATTATAGCTGATTTCATCTAAATTAAAAGGCTCTAAAATTTTTATAGGGTTCAAAGATGAATATCTAACAACTTGATTTGTTTTCTTTAAATTAATTATGCAAGTATAAGTAGAGGCATCATTAAAAACTATAACTGAACCAAAATGAAGAATGGATTCTACTGATTTATTTTCAATAAAAAACTTGCGTATTCCAACACCAAAATCAGCAACCAAAAATTTATGTGGTAAAATAAAACTAACAATTCCATTATTATTTATAATGTGATAGCATTTTTCCATAAATAATGCATACAAATCATATTTACCCGTAGCAGATAGATATTTTGACTCTAAATATAAAGTTTGTTCAAAATAATGCTCTTTTAAACTTTGCACCCTCACATAAGGTGGATTCCCAATCACTACATCAAAACCACCATTATCAAGAACGTGAGGGAATTCATTTTGCCAATTAAAGGCTTTGTCTCCTGCAATTTTTGGGTCGTCAATTAATGAGTTACCACATTTTATATTGTTGTTTAGTGTATTTAGTTTTCGTCTTGGCTGTGCGGTACGTAACCAAAGGGAAAGTTTGGCAATTTCTACACTTTCTTCATTCAAATCTACACCAAAAATATTTTTTTCTAAAATGGTATTTTCTATATTCTGAAACACCATACTACTGCCAAATAAAGACGTTTCTAACTCGTCAATGTAGGTGTGTTCTTTTATCAAAAAATCTAATGCTTGGTTTAAAAAAGCACCCGAGCCACAAGCTGGGTCAAGTATGGTTATTTCTAATAGCCAATTTCTATAATTGTCAAGATTGGTTTTTAGAGTTTTTATGGTGTCCTTATTTCGTCCTTTTCGGCTTTTTTGGTATTCTGTTTCTATAACGCCTAATTCGGTTTTCTTTTCGTTACACAATTTACCAACTGTATTGTCAACTATGTATTTGGTAATGTATTTAGGGGTGTAAAATACACCATCTTTTTTACGCTTTGTTTTTTGCTTGTCAAATTCTTGTCCTTCAATCTCGGCATTTACGCTTTCAATTTCGTTCAATGAATTTTCAAAAATATGTCCTAATATTTACACCTACTTGGCTTTCAAAATCGTAGTCAGAAAGTGTTTTGGTGTGTTTATTTAAAAGTTCATTATCAATTAGCAAACTGTCTAAAATGGGGTCTGGTTTAAATAAACCGCCATTGTAGGCAAAAATTTCTGCTTTTTTATCTGTTCCTTTTCTACCTTCATCCAAATATTTAAAATAGAGTTTAAATCTATTGTAAAGTGGAATGTCTGTATCTAATTCGTTTAGTTTACCCCAATCGTCTAATATTCTAAGGGTAGAATTTGGTGGTAGTAAGCCTTTGTCTTCTGCAAAGAAAATAAATAGGAAACGGTCAATTAATTTTTGAGATTTTTTAAATAGCGTGAGTTTAATATTTTTGGTTGCTCTGTCGTTATCCTCTTTTATAAGCTCTTCTCTAAATACTTCATTTTTAACATTCTTTTTTACTAAATCTCTAAATAGTTCACGTTTAAAGACAGAATAATCATTATAAAATGTTTTGGTAATTTGTTCTTCTGCTACAACACTGTCCGTATTTACTTTTAGTGGTAGATTTTGCAATAGGTTTTCTTTGTGTAAGCATAAATACAGTAATTCAAATCTTTCGGCATTTAAGGTAAAGAGATTAAACTCTTCAAATTCTACTGCATTGTTGATATAAAAACGCAATTTTTCAAAATTTGAAGTAATTACATACACGCAACCAGTGTGATTTGCTTTATAATCAAAAGCCTGTTGTCTTATACTTTCAAGGTCTTTAGTTTTAGTTCCTTTCAGTTCAATTACGGCTAATGCTTTTCCCTCTTTTAAAATTGCCCCATCTGTTTTTTTAGCTCCTTTTTCGTTTT
>CAMZKF010000039.1 GCA_947311095.1 uncultured Flavobacteriales bacterium | reverse complement strand
CTGTTCCTTTTAATAAATTAAAATCCGTGTTACCCGAATTATAAATCACACCCTCCAAATCCCACTGTATAAAAGGAATCTGTATTTATATGAGTCAAGTTGGGTTAAACAAGAAACTGCATCTCAAATTATTGAGAGAATTAATAAGTTAATCCCCAATTCTAAAGCAAATTGGGGGAAAATGAATGTTGGGCAAATGTTAGCACACTGCAATGTAACTTACGAAATGGTTTTTACTGATAAACATAAAAAACCAAATGCATTTTTGAAATTCATACTTAAAAAAATAGTAAAAAATAAAGTTGTTTCTGACCAACCATATCCGAAAAACGGAAAAACAGCACCTCAGTTTATCATTAAAGATGAAAAGAATTTTAATGCTGAAAGACAACGATTAATCGACTATATTGAAAAGGCAAAAAACCTTGGCGAAAGTCATTTTGAAGGCAAAGAATCGCATTCGTTTGGAGTTTTGAGTAGTAATGAATGGAACAATATGTTTTACAAACATTTAGACCATCACTTAAATCAATTTGGTGTTTAATTGAAAGAAAATAAGTTAATACCGCATTTATTTCGTGCAGAATTCAGTAAAATTGTTGCTGTAATTTGTAAAACTTTTGGGTTGTCAAATATTCAATTAGCTGAGGATATTGTTAGTGAAACTTTTTTAATAGCAACTGAAACTTGGGGATTAAAAGGAATTCCTGATAATCCTACTGCTTGGCTTTATAAGGTTGCAAAAAACAAAACCAAAGATTACTTTAAGCGAGAAAAAATATTTAGAGAAAATATTGCACCTGAATATCAAAATCAAAATTATGAATACAATTTGGAAATTAATTTATCCAATAAAAATATTTTTGATAGCCAACTTCAAATGCTTTTTGCCATTTGCAACCCAATTATTTCAACAGAAGCCCAAATTACTTTGGCACTTAAAGTTTTGTGCGGATTTGGTGTAGAGGAAATAGCACAAGCATTTTTGACCAATAAAGAAACTATTAACAAAAGGCTTTATCGTGCAAAAGAAAAATTGCGTAAAAATAACGTTGATTTATCTGCTCCATTAAAAGATGAGTTAGATGACAGATTAAATAATGTTTTATCCATTATCTATTTACTTTTTAATGAAGGCTATTATTCTACTACTTCTGAAAAAACGCTAAAAAAAGAATTGTGTTTAGAAGCAATGCGTTTGACCTATATGTTATTAGAAAATAAATCAACCAATCTTCCTCAAACCAATGCACTAATGGCTTTATTGTGTTTTCATTCTTCAAGATTTGAAGCACGAACAAATACAAAAGGAGAACTCATTCTTTATGCAGACCAAAACAAAAAAGAATGGAATTATGAATTAATACAAAAAGGAGAATATTATTTAAACAAATCTGCACAAGGAAAGGTTACAAAATATCATTTAGAAGCAGGTATTTCCTATTGGCATACTAAAAATGATGAAAATTCCGAAAAATGGGAAAATATACTTCAACTCTATAATCAACTGTTACAAATTGAATATTCCCCAATAGTCGCACTAAACAGAACCTATGCTTTATCCAGAGCAAACAGTAAAAAAGAGGCAATTACCGAGTTGTTAAAAATAGATTTAAAAGACAATCATTTATACCATTCTTTATTAGCAGAATTATATAATAATTACAATCAAAAAAAGGAATTGGAACATTTAAAAATCGCTTTAAATTTGGTGAATAATAAAACCGAAAGAAAAGTATTAATGGAAAAATTAAAGAAATTTAATAATGATTGAAATCTTGCCTAATAGCATTCATTGGTTGTTTTTTATTAAATAATAATTTCAATAAAACAATGTTATTATTCGTTATTTTACATATAGAGGCTTCTATCAAGACACTCAAACAGTCCCATCAAAATTTATTTTCGTTTTATTCAACGGTAATAGAGGTGCATCGGCAACTACATCTATCGAAGTAGATGACTGTTCTTCTATCAATGAAAGTTTATGAAATATGTTGTTTAATTGGCGTTAATTATCTTCCCTGAATAGTGTTCGCCATCTTTTAAGATTGAATAAAAATAAATACCTGGAGATACTTTTGTTCCTTTGCTATCTTTACCATTCCATTTCAATGTTGTTTGCCCAACCTCTATTGGTTTTTTATCTAATAATTTAGTAACCAATTCCCCATTAATATTATAAATATAGACACTTGTTGTTGATTTTTTATTAGACATTATCTCTATTGTAGTATAATCTACAAAAGGATTAGGATAAACTTTTATGCTTGAATTTTGGTGCTCATCGATTTGTACAGAATAAAATTCATAGGTAAGACTGTCTATATTTAAGTTTTCGTCGCCAGGTTGGTAAAACGTAAAATGAAAATAAATTAAAAACATTTCATCTGTTGTATTTAGTCCTGCACTAACATCTTGTGGTGGATTATTAGGATTATGATGGTTATTGGTTGTATTGTCGTAGGTCGCTTTTCCATAAAGAGTAGAGTTTGCAGGTATTTTTTTCATGTATTTAAAGAATAAAAACTCTTGCCAATCAAAATCCCAATGGTTAATTCTAACTAAAGGAATGGTGTCGTTTGTTGGAGAAACAGCATAAGACTCTATGGAATTGCCTAATAAATGCATGTGAGGAAAAACGCTTAATAAAGAAACGTTAAGAGGTAAATTATAGGTGTCGCTAACAGGAGAAATGGTATTGGCTGGAATGGTAAAATTCCAATTGGACAATACAGGAGCTGTTTTTACCTCCCTAATTGTTGTAGCATCATCATAAAAGAAAAGGCGGACTTTTGTTACGCTATCTTTCATTCCCGCTGAACCTTCTGGATAATGCATAGCCAAAACAATATTTGCTCCTGCTTGTAAAGTATATCCGAAATTAATGTTTCCTTGCCCAGGGAAAACAGTAGGTAAAGCTCCTGGTACATATCCTCCTAATAAATCAGTCGTATTAGCGTCGGTAGGACCAGCACATAGACTACTTGTGGTATCGGTTGGGTAAGTTCCACTTTTATCGACATAGACTAATGCGTGATGCACAATAGATGAATTTCCTGGTATAACTTCAAATGCTTTTATTTTTTTATCAACTAACAAGCCTGTGGGGATAGAAAAACAGACGTAATCGTCGTTGACAGCAGTTGCTTTACTAGTGTAAGCAGGTAAACTTAATTCCAAATCTGGTGTTTGAGTAATAAAACCTTCGTTATTATAAACTGGAGGAGGAGGGGTGTTTGACGCATTACCCTCTGGAGCTCCTTGTGCTACCCAATTCAAAATTTTTGATTTTTCGGTAGTTGTTAATATTCTTTCATGAGAATATCTTTGATAGGTTGTATCGGCTGTCCAAGGAGGCATAACACCATTAGCTACGGCAGGAGAAACTGAAAGGCGATAGTTGTAGGCTTCTTGATAATTAACTAAACTAAAAGGTGCTATACCTGCTGGATTATGACAAAAGGTGCAATTTTTATAGAAAATAGTTGCTACATCATCGCTCCATGTTAGTTGAGCATGTGTAAAAAATGTAGTGCTAATAAAAATAATAAGTGAGTAGTATTTTTTCATATTAATTTATTTTTAGAGCAATTTACAATAAATCAATTAATTAGCAAATAATGGTTAGCAAATATAATTTTAAAAAATTTACTTAGGATGTTTACTTGATTTGACAACCTGAAATAACAATAAGCTATTGAAAAAACTAAAAAACATAACTCCTGCTTGTCTTTCTAATGTATTATCGGTGAGAAAACTAAATAAAATTATAATTAAAAAATAAGAATACAATGATGATTTACTTGTGTGAAAATAAGGAAACAATAATGTAAAAAGCCAAAATGAGAATCCAAAAAGACCCAATGCAACAAAAATGCTAAAAAATTGGTTGTGAACCCTTTTTCTATTATCGCCTCTTAATTGTGTGTTTATCTCTTTATGCTTTTTTACAAAAGCATCGTTTACATCGCCTATTCCAACACCAAACAAAAAATTGTTTTTTATTATCAAAACACTTGTTTTTAAGTATATCAAACGTTGAATCATTGAATGCCCGTTTGGGTCTTGATTTTTTTTGTAAGCAATAAGTTCATACAATGTTTCTTTAATTCTTTTATTTAGACCTGACGTTTTTTCACAGCAATTGGTTTTACCTTTTTCAATTTCCCTAATCTCTTTGTCCGACAAGGCTTCTACTCCTTTCCTATCTTTCCTAAATCCTTTTGAAGCTAAATATCGATACAATGTCCCCCATAAAGGTTGATTCGATAAATCTAGGGAGTCTAATTTCATTTCACTTCTTTCCCTCCAAGCTTCATTAAGTTCTATGGGTGCGATATAATACCAAACTCTATTTCCGTTCTCGACCCAATCTTCCTCTAATTTATGTTGGTAAATTTCTCCTCCTTCTGTTTTTTCGTCTAAAGTCAATACATCGATAGGAGTCGCAATAAAATTGTTTTGATAAATTGTTTTAACCGTCCAGTAAGAATAATATCCAAAACCAATAACTAAAGCATAAAGTAAATACCTAATCATTCGATTGCTTCTTATGAATAATTTAAAAATAGTAATGGCTATTATTATTAATAAAATAACTAGACCGGTAACCGCTTGTAGCACTGTAAGGAAATAGACAAACCATATAACCAACAACAACAAACTAATTTTTAACGCAATTGACTTTATTCTAAAAAACGAATAAGAAAGTAATACAATTGCCATACAAATAAGAAGGCTTAAGCGTATATGAGAAATAAAAACAGATATGTTTCTAACATCGTCTAAGCTTTTTTGAATGGGAATAATTTTCAAAAAAACTAAATAGCTAACCAGCGTACTAAATAGAACTGCAGAAACAAAAAGGATAAAAATAAACCTTACGTATTTCTTCTTAATGGTAATCGTTCCAATAACTAAAGGTAGAAATAGTAGTGGTAATTTAATTTTTAAATCATGTATCGCATAATCAAAATTTGTAGTATTAAATAATCCTAGCAATAGAATAAAAAAAGAGCTCAGAACCAACAAAGGCATGTAGTTTCTTTTTTTTATAAGCTCTAATTTTTGAGTGAAATTTCCTTCTACTAGCCAATTGATTACAAGCCCTATTGTTCCTATACTCATTAAAGCTTCTCCTGTAGCTAGCCCTATTGAAAGAATAGCGCAAAAAAACACAGTGTTAATTTCAAAAAAATCAAGTTTATAAGTCGTAAATAACTTTTGAATTTTATAAGTATTCTTTTGTGTTATTAACATATTGTTAATTTGGTATTACTACTCTTTTATAGATAATATTTTTTTATATAATTGAGTGTCATTCAGTACCTTAACTGACTCCTTAATGTAGTCGTCATATTTTAAAGACGATTCTACTCTACCTTTTTGATAATAATATCTCGACACGATTTCATTTTCTAATAGTTTAATGATTTCATCTTTATACCTCAATAAATCAGAATCGAGATTTGGTGTTAATTTGGTCAATAAATCGTTAAATTCTTTTTCTGAATCTTTTAAATATTTTTCATCTTTTGCTATTTCTTTTAGTTGTTTTAATAATTCTTGAGAATCGGTTGTATAGCTAATCTTATCTTCTGTTTTAATGGAGTTCATAAAATCATTGTATTCTTCATCTGTAAGTTTAAACGTTTTACTATCTGCAATGGAAGGGTGCTTTCTTTGGTATTCCGTTGCATAGTTGAAAATGTAATTTTCGGTTAATAAAACAGCTGTTAATTTACTATAAACCCCTAAATCGACTTCAATATCAGGGTCAACGCCTCTACCATCTTTTACAATTCTTCCATTTTTAGTTTTAAACACGTGAATTAAGCTATCGGAAACCTCATGTACAATTCCTTTTGTATCTCTATTTGAATAATCTAATTTTTGAATGCATCTTCCACTAGGGGTATAATACTTTGCAATAGTTACTTTTACTTTACTTCCAAAGTTTATGTCTTTAGTTTGTTGAACCAATCCTTTTCCATAGCTTCTTTCGCCTATTATCACCCCTCTATCTAAATCTTGAAGAGAGCCTGAGACAATTTCACTAGCCGATGCTGAATGATCATTAATCAAAACAACTACAGGCATTTCTAAATCAAATGGTTTATTGTTCGTTTTAAACAATCTATTCATCGACTCTATCCTTCCTTTGGTTTCAACAACCAATTGTCCTTTGGGTGTCCAAAAATTAACAATATTAACTGCTTCATGCAATAAACCTCCTCCGTTATTTCTTAAATCAAAAATAACTTTTTTCATTCCTAAACTATCTTTCAATGTTCTTAATGCTTTGCCTACATTTTGACTTGCTGTATTGGTAAATGATGTTAATTTTACATATCCTATTTCATTATCAATCATTCCATAGTAAGGTACTTCTGCTACTTTTACATCTTCTCTTTCAAAGGTTAGTTCTTTTACGTCCTCTCCTCTTTTGTATTTTATAGTTAATTTAGTTCCTGCTCCTCCTTTTAAAATTGTACTCATGTCTTTTACCGACTTACCTTTTACTGATTTTCCATCTACTTCCAATAAAATATCGCCTGCTTTTAGTCCATTTTTTTGAGCAGGGAACCCCTCATAAGGTTCTGATATAACAATATTGTCTCCTTGTTTTTGAATCATAGCTCCTATTCCTCCATATTGACCTGTGGTCATATAACGATAATCTTCGATTCTACTTTCTGGAATGTAAACAGTATAAGGATCTAATGATTTTAACATTGCATCAATACCTGTTTTCATCATTTTACCTGGTTGAGGCTCATCTACATAATAAGTATTGATTACGTTATAAACCGCCGACATGGTTCTTAAATTTTTTGTTATTTCAAAATAATTGTCATCATTTTTATCAGTAAAATAATATGATACGGTAAAAGTA
Organism: uncultured Flavobacteriales bacterium; assembly: GCA_947311095.1. Lineage (GTDB taxonomy): Bacteria > Bacteroidota > Bacteroidia > Flavobacteriales_D > Parvicellaceae > S010-51. Next base: position 8,591 of record CAMZKF010000039.1, on the reverse strand, counting down.
CTTGCGCTAGTTAAAAAAATAACAGCAAAAAATATTAGTATATAATGTTTAATTTTCATCTTTATTTTCTATTATCATTATCAAACGAGATAATGCTTCTTTTATTTTATTTTCTATTACTTCAAATGGCAAAATCTCTTTACCTATATAACCGATGTAAAAAGCTAGTCCAATATTATGTTTTTTTAATGTAGCTAATAATTCAGCATTATTTTTTCGATAAGCTTCTTTAAGCATTCGTTTTAATCGATTGCGATCAACTGCTCTTTTGAATTTTCTTTTTGGCGCAGAAAATATAATTTTAGGGGAAGTACTTGTATCTTGTAATATCCAATTTACACTAAGAGGATATAGAATAAATCTATTTTTTTGTTTAAAAATGTTATCTATAATCACCCTGCTTTTGAGCATGTTATATTTTTTCAATGTCTCTCCCATTTTACAACCTTCTCTATTTTATTGGTTTTTAAATAAACAAAAAGGTCGAAAAATTCGACCTTTCAATAATTAATTATCCTTATATTTTACTGATTATCTTTTATATATTTTTCAATAGCCATTGTCATTGAAGGTGTACCCGGTTGAGGAGCTCTCACGTCTATTCTTAATCCTAAATCTTCTACTGCTTTTTGAGTAGTAGGACCAAAAACAGCAATTTTTGTATCGTTTTGTTTAAATTCGGGGAAGTTTTTGAATAGAGATTCAATACCTGATGGACTGTAAAAAACAAGCATATCGTATTTTACATCTTCTAAGTCAGATAAATCGCTGCACACTGTTCTAAATAAAGTTGCATTGGTAAAATTTAACCCTATTTTTTCTAATTGCTCGGGAATAATAGAACGTTGAATATCGGAACAAGGAACAATAAATGTTTCTTTTTTTTGCCTTTTCAAAACATCTACCAAATCAACAATTCGCTGTTTTCCAACAAATATTTTTCTTTTTCGATATACAATATAATTTTGTAAGTAATAAGCTACAGCTTCTGAAATACAAAAATATTTCATGTCGTCAGGAACAATAAAACGCATTTCTTTTGCCATTCTAAAGTAATGATCAATGGCATTTCGGGAGGTTAAAATAACAGCTGTAAATTTTGACAAATCGATTCGTTCTTTTCTAAACTCTTGCTCTCCAACACCTTCTACATGTATAAAAGATCTAAAGTCTATATCTAACTTATATTTTTCTGCTAGATTTTCGAATGGATTTTTCCCAGAAATTGGTTGAGGCTGAGAAACTAAAATTGATTTTATTGGCATAGTTTTCTGTTTTGTTCGGCCTTAAAACTCTGCGCTTATGCATTACTCTATCCAAGTAGTAACTGATAACCAACACATAATGGAAGAATTTCAAGGGTGCAAATGTACAAAAAAATATAAAACCACGAAATTTTTATTTCAAAGCTTTGAAAAACACTTTGAAATAACTTATTTAAAAAGACTATTATTATTATGAGTTGTACTGTAATTTCAGCAAAATAGCGAAAATTGTAACCCCAAAAATCTGTTGGAAAAAAATAAAGACCTACCACTCCTGGAAGTAATAAAATACCTAACGATTGAAAAAAAAATTGATTGTACAATTCAACCTCTTTTCCTACTAATGAAATAGAAGATACTTCGGCTAATAACTTCCGTAAAATTACATTTAGCCAATACCAAATAACAATACCAGTTAATATGGAAAAAAATACAATTTCATATTTTACATTGTAAATAAGACTTAAAATATCTCCAAGAAAATAAAATACAACTAGGGTTAAAATTAAAAAAGTATTTACAATCAAAATACGACCTAAATAGATTATATTACCGTTTTCATTCCTAACAGATTGCTTAAAAAAATGAAGGTTAAAAAAACTTTTTAAAGCAATGTAAATAGAGTTGTTTTTTTGTAACATAATAGCAAAGACAATTACACTTATCAAAACCAAATATGGAACCCAAAATTTAGGGTCTTGCATTCTTGTTACATTATTTAAAATTAAAGCATTCCTCATTATTACTATATGTAGAGCTGATTTAAATCACTTTTTTAGCTAAATATAATCACTTTGTTTTTTTTATATAGCGTTATATTTGTTTGATTTTTTGTCAAAAATACACACTAATACCTAATTTACGACTAAAACAGACGAATAAAATTTAAACTATTAATAATGAAAAAAATACTTGTCCCTTCCGATTTCTCAAAAGCAGCATACAACGCATTAAGGTACGCAGCACAATACGCACTAAAAATACCAAGTGAAATTGTATTGCTTAATTCGTTTACCATTCCGCATACATCGGTTATGATAGATTTAACTGACTTGGTTAGAAAAGAAAGTTTAGCAGGGTTAGAAAAAGTAAAAAAAGAAATACAAACCGAATTTAAAAATCTAACAGTCAAAATTATAGCTTCCAATCATGAATTGTTTACAGCTGTTCAGACTTGTATTCAAGAAGAAAACATTGACCTTGTAATAATGGGAACAACTGGAGCAGCAGGTATAAAAGAAACTTTCATGGGGAGTAATACGGCGAGTTTAATACAAAAAATAGATTTACCTTTAATCGCTATTCCCGAAGGATTTGTTCTTGAAGAAGATTTAAATATAGCAATATCTACCGATTTAAAAAGCTTAAAAAATAATTCTCTTTTTGGAATGGAAAAAGAAATTGCAACTTCTTTTAATGGCAATTTTCATTTAATTAATGTTTCTGAAAATTTAGCTGAAATTGATCCTATTGCTTTAATTGACCATTCGGCTGATTTAGAAGAATTATTTGTTGGGTTTGAACACACTTTTAGTTTTTTGGAAAACAAGGACTATGAAGCTGAAATTTTAGATTATATCATTACACATCATATTGATTTATTGGTTGTTATTTCTAAAAAAAGAGGATTCTTTGAAAATTTATTTCACAAAAGTATTTCCAAAAAATTGACAATGCATTCTCCTATTCCTATTCTTGTTTTATCAGAATAGGAGTTACCTTTTACTTAAAAGTTTTAGAAGTCCTAAAGATTTACTAACTTTAGGGCATTAAAATTTAATTTATAAAAAAACAAAAAATAATTATGAAAGTTACAGTTGTTGGAGCTGGTGCTGTTGGTGCAAGTTGTGCTGAGTACATAGCGATTAAAGATTTTGCTTCGGAAGTAGTAATCTTAGATATTAAAGAAGGTTTTGCTGAAGGTAAAGCAATGGATTTAATGCAAACTGCTTCCTTAAATGGATTTGACACCAAAGTAGTTGGAAGTACAAACGATTATTCTAAAACTGCTGGTAGTGATGTATGTGTAATCACTTCGGGGATTCCAAGAAAACCAGGAATGACTAGAGAAGAACTAATAGGAATTAACGCTGGAATTGTAAAAACAGTTTCTGCTGGATTAATTGAACATTCTCCTAATACTATTATTATTGTTGTATCTAATCCTATGGATACAATGACTTACTTAGTTCATAAAACAACTAACTTACCTAAAAACAGAATTATAGGAATGGGAGGAGCTTTGGATAGTGCTCGTTTCAAATATCGTTTAGCAGAAGCTTTAGAATGTCCTATTTCAGATGTAAATGGAATGGTTATCGGAGGTCACTCTGACAAAGGGATGGTTCCATTGACAGGTAAAGCAATTCGAAATGGGATTCCTGTTTCTGAATTTTTAAGCCCAGAACGATTAGAGCAAGTTTCTGCCGATACTAAAGTTGGAGGAGCAACTTTAACAGGTCTTTTAGGAACTTCTGCTTGGTATGCTCCAGGTGCTGCAGTTTCTGAATTGGTAAAAGCGATTGCCTTAGATTCTAAAAAAATGTTCCCTTGTTCTTCTTTATTAGAAGGTGAATTTGGATTGAATGACCTTTGCATAGGTGTTCCTGTAATTTTAGGAAAAAACGGTATCGAAAAAATTGTAGAAATAGATTTGTCGGATGCTGAAAAAGCTAAAATGATAGAAAGTGCTGAAGGAGTTAAGAAAACTAACGGATTGTTGGAATTGTAATTTTAGAATAAAGACTTGATACTAAAAGATTCAAGATAGAATTATTATATTTGAAAGGTGATTGCAAATGCAATCACCTTTTTTGCTTAAAAACTTTATTTTATGAACGAAGACTACCTCCACTATCTTTGGAAATTTCAAAAATTTGACCCTACTCATTTAATTACCAACGAGGGCGAAAGAGTATTGGTTAAATCAATTGGTTTTCACAACAAAAATTCGGGACCTGACTTTTTAGAAGGTCGAATTTCTATAGGGAATACGGATTGGTATGGAAACATTGAAATACATATAAAATCTTCGGATTGGGATTTGCACAAACATCAGTACGACAAGGCTTATAACAATGTTATTCTTCATGTGGTATTTGAAAACGACAAAACGATAAAAAATCAAAACGGAGAAGTAATTCCTACAGTAGAATTAAAAAACTTGATTGACAATAAAAAATATGAAGAGTATAGTTACTTTATTAATAATGGACTAAAAATTCCCTGTCAGCGTCAGCTTTCGGAAGTTAACTCGTTTATAAAAAACAGTTGGTTGGATCGGTTAATAATAGAACGACTAGAACGAAAAACAAATACGATTTTAACTTCATTAAAAAATAATAAAGGCGATTGGAATCAAACGTATTTGCATTTTTTAATGCGTTATTTTGGAATGAAAGTAAATGGCGATGCGATGGCTAGTTTATCGGCTAAAACGTCTTTTAAAATTATTCAGAAAGAACACAATCATTTATTTTCGTTGGAAGCGTTACTTTTTGGACAAGCGGGGTATTTAAGTTTAGACAACGTTAATGATACTTATTTTTTGGAATTGAGAAAAGAGTATTTATTTTTGAAACAAAAGTATGTGCTTACTTCTATGCTTACTACAAATTGGAAGTTGTCGAAATTAAGACCTCCTAATTTTCCGACGATTCGAATAGCTCAAATAGCACAAATTTTACATGAAAATCATCAACTTTTTTCATTAATTAGAGATTTTTCGACTATTGAGGACTATAAAAAAATATTTAAAGTTTCGACAAGTGACTATTGGAAAACGCATTATGTTTTTGGAAAAGCAGTAGAAAAAACTAAAAACACGGTTGGAAAAATGATGTTACACAATATAATTATAAATGTAATAAGTCCCATGAGTTTTGCTTATGGGAAATCGGTAAACGATGAACGGTATTGCAATTATGCAACAAAATTAGTTTCGGATTTACCCGCAGAAAGTAATTCTATTGTTACGCTTTTGAAATCGTTAGGAATGGAAGCTAATTCGGCTATGCAATCGCAGGGAATTATTGAACTTTATACCAATTATTGTATTCCTAAAAAATGTTTGAATTGTGAAATTGGAGTTCAGATTTTGAAGTAATATTTAATTGATACTACCTGCTACAATTGGAAATACTCGAAATTTATTTAGCTATGTTGTAGTGCTATTTGTTTGCATTTTCTTTTTAAATCGGCATGAGTTCCTTCGGCTACGCATTCTAAGGCTTTATGAACCTCAGCAAACATCATTTCTTTACCAATAACGTCTATTAATTTACTTTTAAATAAAATATCTCGAACAGGACCTGTTGCACCAGCTACAGCAAAAGCAATTCCTTTATTCGATAGTTCTACGATTAAATTTTTAAGCATTAGTATAGCGCTAGAATCAATGTGGTTAACGGCTTCTACGTTCCAAATAATTAATTCTAATTTACTTCCTTTTTGAGCTATCATGTTGAGCAAAGTAGTTTTAAAATAATCAATATTTGCAAAATAAAGTTGACCATCTAATCTAATAATTAGCGTTTTTTCGTTTGTTTTTAAATCGTCAAAGCGTTCAATATTTTTATAATAATTTGTTCCTTCAATCTGTTCACATTGAGCAATATGAGGTTTTGAACTTCTATAAATTAATAAAACAAGAGATAGTAAAACGCCTACTATAATCCCTTCCTTAATACCAATGGTTAGGGTAATTATAAAAGTTACAAGAAGCATTAATAAATCATCTTTTTTGTAATAATAAAGTTCCTTTGGGTATTTGAAATCGATGAGACCATATACTGCTACTAGAATAATAGCGGCCAATACACTTTTTGGTAAGTAATAAAATAAAGGTGTTAAATAAAGAAGTGTTAATGCTACAACAGCTGCCGAAATAACAGCAGCCATGTTTGTTTTAGCTCCAGATTCATCATTTACAGCAGTTCTAGAAAACCCTCCAGTTGTAGGATAACTTTGAAATAAAGCGCCCATAATATTTCCTAACCCTAGTGCTATAAGTTCTTGATTTGCATTTATTTTATAATCATCGTGGCGTTCTTCTACTGCTTTTGCTACCGATATAGCTTCCATAAAAGCAATTAAAGCTAAGGTTGCTGATAATGTAAGTAGTTCTTCAAAAAAAGTTTTGTCAATGGAAGGAATGCTAAATTTTGGTAATCCAACTGGAATATCTTCAACTATTTTTACGCCATAATTATTCAATCCAAAAAACTGAACGATAAGTACCCCAAGAATAACGACAATTAAGGCTGTTGGTATTTTTTTATTGATTTTTTTCATCACTACAATCAAGATAATGCTTGTAAGACCTATTAAGAAAGTAGGAATATTAATATCAGGAATTTTTAAAATGGTGTTGTACAACAAAATGTGAACCTGATTGCTTCTTTCTATGCTTGTTCCAAATAAATGTTTGAATTGATTGAGTCCTATAATAATAGCAGCCGCAGATGTAAAACCGCTAATAACAGGCTTGGATAAAAAACTAACTAAAAATCCAAGTTTAAAAACCCCTAAAATTAATTGAATTATTCCCATCATAAAAGCCAAAGAAATTGCCATAAGAATATGATGTTCGGGTGTAACATTTGCTATTGCAGCAATACCCGTAGCAACTATAAGAGAATCCATAGCCACTGGACCAACAGCCAATTGTCTAGATGTTCCAAAAATAGCATAAATTAATTGAGGAATCAAAGCTGCGTATAAACCATATATTGCAGGAAGATTTGCAATAGAAGCATAGGCAATTCCTTGAGGAATAAGCATCACTCCAACCGTTAATCCAGCAGGCAAATCATGAATAAAATCTTGTTTAGAGTAATTGGGAAGCCAAGATAAAATGGGTAAATATTGTTTCAATAATTTCATAAATGTTTTATTCATTTTTGACAAATATATTATACTATTCATCTTTTACAAGTAACTAAAGTTACTAAAATTTTAATGTTCTGTTTTAACTATATCGTTTTTTACTAAATTCATGTATTTTTTTTCAGGAGGTAAGGAAATTTAGCCGATATTATTTTATTTAGTTCAATACATGTTTTTTATACTGACTGCTTTATTCTATATCTTGCGATGCTATAGTAAAAATAAAGAATTAACTTAGCGAAGTGTTCTCATAGATACAAATAAAAAGGAACAGACAAAAAAACGTAAAGCTATTTGTTTTGTGTATTCTAGCAAAGTAGATTAAAAAAATAGTACCCTTAACAAAAGAAAATACTTTGATTGTAAAATATTTAAAAGTTAAATCAAATGCCAGAAGTTAAAATCAATTCTTTAGAACAAAATATAGAACTACAAGATTTTAAGCTAAACTCTTTGTTGGAAGTCACAAAGGCAATAAACGAAAATTTTAAAATCGATAAGTTGTTAAAGATATACGAGTATATTCTTAAAGAACAGCTTGGTATATCAAAACTTGCATTGTACAATGTTTGCGACGGTGAATGGAGTACTTTGTTGAGGTATGGAGCAAAAGGATTAGCAAAAAAAATAAACGTTACAGCCGATTTATTACATTTTAAAGAAATTACAGTTATAGAGTCTTCATCAAATCAATCTTTGAGTACGTTTGATATTGCAATTCCTGTTTTGCACAAAGAAAAACCATTGGCTTTTTTATTGCTAGGCGACCTCAATGTTGTTAACAATACAGAAAATAACGACATGAGTCATATGCCTTTTATTCAAACATTAACCAATATTATAATGGTTGCAATAGAAAATAAAAGATTGGCAAACAAAAATATAGAACAGCAAATAACCAATAAAGAACTAGAAGTTGCAGCTCAAATGCAAGCCATGTTACTGCCTTCTGAATTACCTTCTAACGAGAAAATAGAAGTTGCTGCGTTGTACGAAAGTTTACAATTGATAGGTGGAGATTATTATGATTTTATACAGTTGAATGACAATGAATTTGTCTTTTGTATTGCCGATGTGAGTGGAAAAGGGATTCCTGCAGCTCTTTTAATGAGTAATTTTCAAGCAAATTTAAGAGCAAATATAAAGTACAACCATCATCAACTTTCGATGGAAGATGTCATTATAGAATTGAATAAAAATGTAAATGATGCCGCACAAGGAGAAAAATTTATCACCTTCTTTTTTGCTTATTATAATTGTACTACAAAAATTTTAAAATACGTCAATGCAGGACACAATTACCCTATTTTGTTTAGCAATAATCAAATTAAGGAATTGAACGTAGGATGTATAGGGTTAGGAATGTTTGATACTATTCCTGCAATAGAAGTTGGAGAAATTATAATTGAAAAAAACAGTATTTTAATATGTTTTACCGAT
>CAMZKF010000038.1 GCA_947311095.1 uncultured Flavobacteriales bacterium | reverse complement strand
TGTCTCCAGATGTAATACCTCAGTTTATAAAAAATGATATGAATAAAAAATATATGGTAGCCGATGGACTCAAATACTGGTTGCTAAATCATTTCTACGACGAAAACGTTGGTGATGATTTTGCTTCAAAAATAATAGAATTAGGTAAAATTATGTACCTCCTAGACGCTATGATGCCCAATACTATGGATGATATTAAAATGAATTATACCCCCAAGGAATTAGAGTGGGTCGAGCATCATGAAAATCAAATTTGGAAAACCCTAGTCGATCAAAATGTTCTTTACACTAAAAACCCTTCGGTTATCAATCAATATATTATCGACGGACCATTTACAAAAGGATTGCCCGACGAATCTCCTTCTAAAGTGGGGATTTGGGTTGGTTGGCAAATCGTTCGAGATTATGTAAAAGAAAACAATATAGATGTACTATCTTTGTTGAAAGAAAAAAATAATATTAAAATACTAAAATCCTATAAACACGGAAAAAGATGAGTAAAAAAACAAGCGAAATAAATATAAAGGTAGATTTAGATGTAAATCAAGTACCAGAAAAAATACAATGGACATCAACCGATAACAAAGAAGGTGTGCAAGACGTAAAAGCATTTCTGTTTTCGGTCTGGGATACTAAAGAGAAAAATACCTTACGTATGGATTTATGGACAAAAGATATGTCTATCGAAGAAATGAATAAATTCTTTTTTCAAACATACATTACTATGGCAGATACATTTCAAAAAGCTACAAATGAAGATGGGATGGGCGATGCTATGCGTGATTTTGCAGAGTTCTTTGGAGAAAAGTTGGGGGTAATAGAAAAAACAGGAAAATTTAATTAAAAAAAGCCAACCTTAAGCTTTTGAATTAGAGTTTAATAAGTGTAAAACAATAAATTATTTTAAGATGTTATCAACAGGTATGTGTTATTTCTAGCAGAAATTAGGCGTATTTTTTTGATTACTAATAAAAATTATTTACTTTAGCGAACTTGTAACCTACTGATTTAGGTGCTTTTAAATGTTAACTGGTTAAAAACCAAACGATTATGAAAAAAATATTTACTTTTTTATCTGTGTTCGTACTTGCTGTAGCAGGTTCTGCCCAACAAGACTATCAATTTACTCACTATATGTTCGATAATTTATCGTTTAATCCTGGGTATGCAGGAATTACTAATTCTATTTGTGGTACATTAATGGGACGACAACAATGGGCTGGTTTCGATGGTTCTCCTACAACAGGGTTGCTAAATGTTCATGCACCAGTAAAATTGCTTAGAGGAGGTTTAGGGTTAACTTATATTAACGATCAATTAGGTTTTGAGAAAAGTAATATTGTAAGATTAGCTTATTCATATCATTTAGCTGGAATTGGACCAGGTACATTAGGAATAGGAGTTTCTGGAGGTATTGTTCAAAAAAGTATAAATGCTACGTGGATTACACCAGATGGTACGCCTGCACAAAACGATGCTGCGATTAATGCTACGGGGAATGCTTCAAGTATTAGCGAAATGGTTTCCGATTTTAATTTTGGAGCTTTTTATTATGCTCCGAATATGTATTTCGGTTTATCAGCAACTCACATAGGTCAAGCAGATATGATGAATGTAAATATTAAGAATGTTCAACATTATTGGTTGACAGCTGGATATACACATATCTTTAACCCTAAGTTAAAGCTTAGACCAGGATTGTTGGTTAAGACAGATGCCGCTTCAACTCAAATAGACTTAAATGCAAATGTTTTATATAAAGATATGGTTTGGGCAGGATTAACTTATAGATTGGGGGATGCAGTTGCTCCAATGATAGGGTATCAAAAGAAATTTAAAAACAATGCAACTTTAAGAATAGGTTATTCTTATGGTTTTACTACATCTAAAATAAAAAATTACAGCAGTGGCACACATGATTTTATGATAAACTATTGCTTTAGTATGGTGAAACCTCCAGTGTTACAGAAATCTAAAAACCCAAGGTTCTTATAAAATAAAAAGAGGTTATTGTAACCTTTTTGTAAAAGATGCGTTTATAGCTACTCGGACTGTTGTTTTTTATTAACAACGAGCAGTTGGAAACAAATTTAAAAAATGATTAACAAAACAAGGAATATGAAAAATATATTGTTTATCGCTATTGTATCTGTCGTGCTATTTAGTTGCGGAAGTGGAGGTAGAGGAGAGTTAACAGGTGTTCAAGGTAGAGCAGTTTGGTATCATAACGATCCTTTTGGAATGCTTTATATTCCTGCTGGTAGTTACGAAATGGGGCAAAGTGACGAAGATGTACCTTTTGTACATTATACAAGAACTAAAACCGTTTCTGTTGCTGCGTTCTATATGGATCAAATGGAAATTGACAACAATGAATACCGTCAATTTGTTTATTGGGTTAGAGATTCTATCGCTAGAAGAATATTAGGAGAGGAAGATGAGGTAAGATGGTTAGTCCCTACTTACGATGATGAGTTGGAAGAGAAAGACCCTGAAGATTGGAACTTGATTAGCAATCAACACTTAATAAAGAGCTCCAACTTACCAGGCAGTTTTAATTATTTCCTTCAAAAAAAAAAAAAATATATATATATTGTTGGATTCAAAT